>CAVQMM010000003.1:0-51694 GCA_963713615.1 uncultured Chlamydiae bacterium | reverse complement strand
ACTTCGCTAGGAGCCTCTAGAGCCGGCTGAGTGGCTTTCGCTTCACTAGCTTCCGCCTTCTTCTTCGCCAGCTTCTCTTTGAGACCACCAAGACTGACCGCCGCAGCGATCTGTTCATTCTTGATCTTTAACTTCAGGTTCTTGGCCAATGTCTTACATCCTTTGCTTGCGAATTTTTTCCAGGATATTGTCAGCCACCTCGAGACTGATTCCTGATAGCTGCGCAAGCTGTTCTGGTGAGGCTGTTAGCAGCTTGCGTGTCGTGCCAAAGCCTTCTGCGATGAGGTGTTCAAGGATCAGAGAGCTGACGCCTTCAATATGGTTGACAGGTTCGTCGAGCGTAGGGTCTTCACAGGAGGCCAGCTCCGTCCGTTGTAGTGCCATAGCGCGATTGTAATCGCTCATGCGTTGGACGTCTAGCTCACAACCAATCAGTTCGCTATTAAGACGGGCATTCATGCCCTTTTTACCGATGACTGCTGGATAGTCCTCGTCGTCGACGACGATCGATACGACCTTATGCTCAGCCTCTTCATCATCGATGCTGATTTTGCGAATTTCTATCGGAGCAAGGGCATTCTGAAGAAGCTCAATAGGATCTTGAGAGAATGGAACGATATCGATTTTTTCATTATTAAGTTCGCGAACGATATTTTTTACGCGGATACCACGCATACCGACGCAAGCCCCTACGGGGTCTACACGGCCATCTGTTGAGCGGACTGTAAGCTTGGTACGGTATCCCGCGACCCGTACGATTTTGTCGATTATGACGGTGCCATCGGTGATCTCAGGAACTTCTTGAATCATGAGCTGGCGCACGAATTCCGGGTCACTGCGGCTTAGAACGACTTCAGCACCGCCATTTTCGGTGTCGCAGACGCCGATAAGTAGAGCGAGCACTTTGTCGCCGACCTGGTATTTTTCGGTTTTCGGGTAGTTGCGGCCGGGATGATTGCTTCAACTTTACCAAGATCAACGATAAGGTTGGCGCCGCGTACAAAGCGTTTCACGGTACCAGAGATTAATTCGTTGGCGCGGTGGCGGTATTCTTCATAGATGACATCGCGTTCAGCGCCACGCAGTTTTTGAGTGATGATCTGGCGTGCTTTTTGAGCAGCGATACGGCCGAAATCTTTTGGTGTAACTGGGATATCGATGAATTGATCCGAGTTCGCAATCGGGGTCGATCTCTCTGGCTTCTTCCAGGGAGATCTCCTAAGTGGACTTCAACTTCTTCTACGATTTCTTTCTCGCAGAACACTTCAATATTGCCAGTTTTGGGATGGATTTTGACGGTGACATTTGAGGCACCCTCGATGCTCTTTTTTGCCGCAGCGCGGAGCGATTCTTCGATAGCTTCGATGACGATATCCCTTTTGATTCCTTTTTCACGTTCCAGGTATTCGAATATTGCAACTAGGTCTTTATTCATCCGTTTCGCCTTGAAATTTAGCCTATTAATTGACGTAAAGAACCGAAGGTTAGCCTTCGGTTCTTAATGCCCACCAACCGAGGTTTTTTCCCGTTCCAATAGGAAGGGGAAAGGGGCCTCTTAGGACTCCTCCTCTTCGCCTTTGGAAGCACCACGTGGGCCTTTGCTGGCTTCAGCACTTGCGCTTTCAGAGGTGTTAGTATCTGCGACGACGATGTCATCGCGATTCACTTTGTTCGTGTCGATCAGGTATTCCTTGATGGACAACGCGATTTTTTTGTGCTCACGGTCTAGCTTGATCACTTTTGCAGTGACTTCTCTCCTTTTGATACCACATCTTCGACTTTTCCGAATGCTTGATCGGACAATTCGGTGACGTGGATGAGTCCTTCGATGCCACTTTCGAGTTCGACAAAGGCGCCAAAAGCGGTGATCTTGGTGACGACACCTTTAACCAGAGTCCCAACAGGCATTGTTTTTTCGATGCTTTCCCATGGATTTTGGCTGAGCTGTTTAACGCCGAAGGTGATTTTTTTGCTTCTGGGATCGACAGAAAGAATAACCGCTTCGACCATGTCGCCTTTCTGCAGAACTTCTGATGGGTGGGAGACTTTTTTGATCCAGCTTAGATCGGAGATGTGGATCAGTCCTTCAACGCCTGGCTCGAGTTCGACAAACGCACCATAGTTTGTCAGATTCCTGATCTTCGACTTTGACGCTTGCGCCGACAGGATATTTGTCTTCGACGTCGTCCCAAGGATTATGTTCAGCCTGTTTGAGTCCCAAGGAAATTTTGCCTTCTTCTTTTTGGACGGAGAGAACAATCGCTTCAACTTCATCGCCTTTATTGACGACTTCGCTAGGATCAGTGACGTTTTTCACCCAGGACATTTCGGAAACGTGGATCAGACCTTCGATGCCTGGTTCGATTTCGATGAATGCGCCGTAAGGCAGCAGGTTGACGATTTTGCCTTTGACTCGTGTGCCTGGAGGGTATTTCGCTTCGATTTCTTCCCAAGGATTGTTCTCTTTCTGCTTCAGACCCAAGGCAACGCGCCCTTTTTCTTTGTCGACGTTGAGGATCATCACTTCAAGTTTCTGACCGAAGGCGACCATTTCTGAAGGATGCTTGATACGCTTCCAGGTCATATCGGTGATATGGAGGAGTCCATCGATGCCGTCGAGATCGAGGAATACACCGAAGTCGGTGATGTTCTTGACGATCGCCTTCACGGACATCGCCTTCTTTGATAGTTCTCGAGCAGTTCAGCTTTCTTGGAAATGCGCTCAGCTTCGAGGAGTTCGCGGCGAGAAACGACGACGTTCTTGCGATCGATATTGATCTTGAGGATCTTGAATTCGTAGGTCTTGCCGATGTAATCATCGAGGTTTTTGATGCGCTTGTTGTCGATTTGCGAGCCTGGCAGGAAGGCTTCCATGCCGATATCGACCATCAAGCCGCCTTTAACTTTGCGGATAACTCGTCCTTTAACGATCGAGCCTTCTTCGCAGTGTTCGAGGATGTATTCCCACTGACGGAGTGCGTTCGGCTTTTTCGCGGGAGAGCACGATTTGACCATTTTCATCTTCTGCTTGGTCCAGATAGAACTTCGACTTCTCCATCTAGAATAAGCTGCGAGGGATCGGAAAATTCATGGATTGGCACGAGGCCTTCAGATTTCAAGCCGACATCGACAACCACGTGATCTTTTGTGAATTCGACAATTCGTCCTTTTAAAATGGCTCCAGGAGTAGGCTCCGTGGGCATTTGTTTAGGACCTATAGTACCTTGATTTAGCAGAGACTTAAATTGCTCAGCCTCGGTTTTCTCATAGTCGACGTCATCAACAAGCTTGTCGTCGTTCCAGCTGAATTCGGGGTTTTTAGACATTTAAAGGTTTCTCCTCGGTGTTCATACTAAAACAAAGAGAGTAGCAGGCGATTGTGAAAAAAAGCAACGACAAACTTTATACCGGGTCAGGAGCAACGGAGAGTAGGCCCAGCTATTCAAAGTTTTACTACCTACATGTGGTATAACAATCACTACAGGCATAAACCTATCCGCGCGTGTGGCTTAACTTGCGAAAAACGGTCATGGAGGGACTGACGCACTCTTATTCCGAATAGGTTACGGAGGCTGATAGAGTTTCGTGAATGGAGATGGACTGCAATAAGGGAAGTTTAGGCTTGAGATATTTGTAGATCCAGCGTGCAATAAATTCCGCGGTAGGTGACTCGCATTGAAGGCTGTCATTAAGCCAATAATGGTCGAGATATTCTTTGATCATTGGGTCTACCACAGCGCAAATATCGCAGAAGTCGATGACCATATTGGTGCTGGCACCTTCGCCGATGAGCTGAGCGGAGCGTAGGCGCACGGTGAGACCGTAGGAATGGCCATGCGGACGGCTGCATTTGCCCTCGTGGTGGGGCAGGACATGTCCCGCTTCGAAGGAAAAGTTTTTTTCTAACTCAAACATAATATCCAAATAGCGTTTGACTTGCCGCCAAGCCTGCCCTATCGTATAGCCAACTTGGCCACAAACCAAGAGTTTGCGGAATTTCAATAGATTCAGATGTGCGATTATAGCGAAAGTCTGAAAAAAAATCCAAATGACCTTTGGCAGGTAAGAGGCAAATTTTCGAAAGCAAGAAGGGTTATGGAACAATAAGCTCAAAAGATGGGTGATGTGATGAAGACATTAGTCATGAAATTCGGTGGAGCTTCTGTGGCTACTCCCGAACATTTTTTCCATGTGGCGGATATCGTCATAGATCGATTACGCGAATATTCGCGGCTTGCCATCGTCGTTAGTGCGATGGGAGATACCACTGACGAGTTGGATGCGTTGGCCAGGAAGGTGAATCCAGCGCCTCCACGACGTGAATATGATATGTTGGTCAGTGTGGGGGAACGCATCAGCATCGCGTTACTGGCTATGGCGCTGGCGGGAAAGGGATGTCCGGCCAAGAGTTTTACGGGCAGCCAGTCGGGAATTATTACTTGCCGACAGCACAGTAATGCGATGATTACTGATGTGCGTCCAAAGCGTCTTTTAGAGGCTTTCGCGGATCGTTTTGTGGTTATTGTGGCTGGTTTTCAGGGGGTCAGCAGCGATGGTGAGATTACTACGTTGGGGCGTGGAGGGTCAGATACCACAGCCGTGGCTTTAGGGGTAGCCTTGGGTGCTGAGCGCGTGGAGTTTTTTAAAGACGTTCCCGGGGTTTTTGAAGCTGACCCCAAGCAGTATCCTGATGCGCGTTTATTGTCCGAATTATCATATGAGCAGGCGAGTCAGGTTGTCTGTAAGAGTGGGCAGATCTTGCATCCCCGTTGTTTGAATTTGGCTGCGCGAAATAGGGTACCATTGCTAGTGCGATCTTTTCGCGATGCGTTGAGTTCTAATGGGGGTACCTTCATCCGTGAGGCGAATGGAGAGTTTGTATCCATTCCAGTATATGAAAATTAATCCCCTCTCTCCTCTCTTTCCTGTCTCGGTGTCTCGGCGCCTAGGCGGTAAAAATCCTAAAAAAGCCCTACGAGCTTCTATGCGCCGATACGATGATGCTTGTCGCCAAAGGTCATGCATGGTATTAACGTTGGTGTACTTTTGCAAACGCTTAAGGCGTCTACAAATATCACTAGTTTTAGGGTAAGATGCCATGCTGGACCCCGAAGGGCTCCCTCACATCTCGCCGATTTTCCATTTGCCGGAAGGATGCGATCTTAATCGCTACTATCCGCAGGCCATTAGAGCTATCCTGAAGGCAATGTTGCCTGACAACTTTTTTAGGGATATGCAGGCAGCGGGGTTGTCCCAGGAAGAAAGGGCTAAACGTTTGGCATCATTGTTGCCAATGATGTCGTGCTCCCCTCTCCGCGAGGCGCCTGCCAATATTTCTTTTTCACTGCTGGCGCGCCTGCGTAGCAAGACTTGCAGGTTTTTCTTTGAGATGGTGACCAGTTGGCTGGTGCCAGGCACGGGATTAAACAACCTCTTGTTTTATGCTGCAGATTTTCAGATACCCCAATTTGGGGGACCGCAAATCTATACCGTTTGCCAAATGGTTATGCGCATTGAAGACCGTGAAGAACTCGAACAGGTCCGGCGCAACCTTCCGATTATTGAGGCAGAGATCCTGGTTGGCGTGCGTTCGGCGTATCATGCGCGACGCATTTTAGAGAGTAAAGGTTGGACGGCAGACCAGCAGACAGCTGAGATTCATGAACGCATGGCTCATCTTGTTAATAGGCTCCCTAAAGAATTTGACAACGATGTTTTCACGGAAATGCAGCACGTTTTGGTGATGTGTCCTGATGAATTCAAGGCCGTACGTGATTGCCGTCACCTCACTAGAATCATTAGCGTTTTCTATTTGTTCCGAAAGGCTCTTCAAGAGTCGGTTGTACGAACACCTAACAAGCGTCATTTGGTGCTCAAGCTTTATAAGGTGCACGTCAAAGATGATAAGGAGGCGCCACGTTTTCGGTTAGCCATGATTATTGGCGTCACTTTCCTTCGGAATAAGGAGGTCTTGGAGGAAAGGCACCTTATTAGGGCTGTCAGAAGGCACTTTCATAAAGCTCGAGCTGTTGAAGGGTCTTTTCTTGCTAACAAGAGGGGATCGGAAAACATCGCTACCCTATACTTGGAAATAGACAAGGGAGATGGTTCGGAGTGGTGTTTGCCAGAGCTCAAACAGCTCGAAAAGCAGCTGCCCAATGATCTTAAAGACCGCATTGAGCACCCGATGCATCCAGTCTTCAATCCGCGCAATGAAGAAGAGATCATGCGGAATATTCTGACGTTGGGTAATCAGATCAAGTATGTTAGAGATTTACCCCAACTGCATGTATCGTTTGATGAGCAATCCTATGCACATCTCTATTTTACGGTTGTTTTAGCCAGGGTATTGGGCAAGGGGGATGTTCCTTTAAAAGAGATGTTCCAGCACGCCAACTGTCCCCTAGAATATATTCACGATCGCTGCCGTCGCATCGGCATGTTGCGGCGAAAATATCCTAAAGAAGCAACGGTGTTTCGTGTTAAATTGGCCAAAGAAGAATTTTTACGCGAAGATCACTCTATCGATATCTACAAGGCACGTCAATGGGTGGTTGCTGAAGTTGCGCGAGTGGTTGGTGAGGTTCGTGATTATAATGGAGGTATGATCGCTAAGCAGAATGAGCTTTTGCGCTCTGTGCGTAATCTGCTATTGAAGGATGGTGCGGTCAATAACTTTTTATTAGAAAACTTCTTCTACTCTCTGACTCCTGTCATTATGCGCAGTGTGATGGAGCCTATAGCATTGCGCAATTTATATTTAATGCTTCTAAAAGCCTTTGATGAAGGGTTTTTGCCCAGCGAAAGCTATAGCTGCCGGTTTCGTGAAGATGCCGAGTTTCTCTATGCTGTGGTCATTGCTGATGACCCTTCCGTTCGTGGCATTCTTGACGATGCCATTCAAGGCTTGGATATCGCCCCCACATCCTTGGCAACGACTTACACCATGTTCAGAGATACGCCCGGTGTCGGCTACATTTACCGGTGCGATAGCGTTCATCGGCGCGTGACTTTTCAGGATGTCATTCGATCAACCTTGTTGGGAATACCCCTGTCTTAAGCCATTTGCTGCCACTGACCCATTTTTTTATGAGGTCAAATAGACGATGAGCGACAAGATAAAGGCTAGATAGACCGGAGTTTTTACTGGAGCAAAGCCGGTTAATTTATAAAGAAGATTGACTAATGCAAGGACGATCAGGCCTGGATAACAGATATGTAGGATAGGCGTCAATACGGCAGCGATGCCATGAAAATCCAGGGTGGACACGAGAAATGAAATCGCTAGAGTAATGGCGAGACTTGTTGGGTAGTTGATCGTTTCACGGCAAATATCCTGATTAAGAAACTGAGCAAACACAGCCGAGAGGGCGACTGCAGTGGTTAGGCAAGCCAAGGCGGCTGCCACACATGCGACAATTCCACCAAAAGGGCCCAGAGTATGTAGGGCTAGCATCCCTAAAAGAGCTTGAGGAGCGGTGCCTGCTAAGGATGTTGCGTTGTAGCCCGCAACGTAGCTGAAGCCCACATAGAAGAGAATAAGTAACCCGGCACCTAGGATACTAGCTTTTAAGGCTAAGATCACCAACTGATGATAGGGACGAGTTTGATTCGGGTCTAGCTCATGGTGCAAGCAAGCCATCACCACCGAAGAAAAGAAGAAGGCTCCGAGAAGGTCCATCGTTTGGTACCCATTGACCAGGCCCAATTGAAAGGCTTCTGGTGGTGACAGTGTTGGGATAGGAATCCCAGGTGCATTCGCAATACCTAGCGTGACAATGATAATTAGTGACACCAACAGTAGGGGCGTCAGTACATACCCCAAAAGATCTAGTAAGCGACTGCGCCGATAGGCACAAAGAAAAATGATGATGCAGGAAATTATGCTGAACCAGATCAGCGATGTGTTGGGAACAAACAGAGCTAGCGTAGCATAGGCTAGCGTGATGCAGCGTGGGATAGCTCCGAATGGTCCGACTAATGCCAATATAGCGGCAGCAAGCAACATTCCGGGAACCGTTCCTATGCGTGCAAAGAAATGTCGGTACTTACCGTCAAATACCGTCATCGAAATCAATCCCAAAAAAGGAACCAAGACGGCTGAAATGGTCAAGCCGATCATTGCATAGTGGTTATAACCTCCAGCAGCCAAGCCCACGGCTAGCGGAAATACAATATTTCCCGCGCCAAAGAACATGGAAAACATGGCAAGGCCTGTACTAACGGTATTTGACTTCAGGGATCCAAGCATAAGGCCTATTGATTTCAATCTTTACGTAATAATATCTGACCATATAGTTTCTTTTCTAGTTCTTCAGAAGTCCTCTGTGGCGCAGTCACTCCATGTCACTCCATGAGTGCCACAGGGGAGCAGCGCAAATACTTCTGCAGTTACCTCAGTTCGTCCAATTTGTCGTTGGGTGTGAGATCTTCAAAAATTTTCTGGATGGTAGAAAGGGCCTTTTTGTCTATTTTCTGTGCTTGCTCGGCATCTAGGCTGGTTTCTTCAAGATGGCGGGCTTGAGATGATAGCTTGTTTTTTAGGAGTGTGAGAAACGCTAAAAAAGAACGTCTGCTGTGTATGCGACCTTCGTTTGTGCGATAGTAGCTGCGGATAGCCATCGCTAAACGGTAGTTATCTTCAAAACGCTGGCGCTGCGGAATTCCCACTTTGTCGCCAAAATTGGCATAGATCTTGCCGCCCGATACCGAAATGATATCGCACAATTCTTTCTGATGGCGTAGAGAGTGACTTACGCCTGTAACATCGGTTTTCGTTAGCTCTTTTAGTTCTTTTTTCATGCTAATCCGCTTATTTAAAACTATTATAACATATTTTTAATATAAGTCGGACTAGCAGAAAATCATTGACCTCGATTTTACGCTACAACAGTGTGCGGCTTAGATTCGGCTGTTGGACGCGAGATCATATTGTAGGCTGTCAAGGCTATGAGGACGGGATAGAGAATTTCTAGGACAGGCGCCAAAAATGCCATGATGCCGACGAGTTCGACGCACGAAACCAGAAAGGTAACTCCTAGCGATAGTGCCAAAGCCGTACGATAGGAGATTTTATCCTGCATGATATAACGGCTGAAAAATTCAGCGAAAACGGCAATCAGGGCAATGGCGGTGGTTAGGCAGGCTAATGCTACCGTTAGCGATGCGACCATTCCAGCATAAGGACCTAGAAGATGTAGGGTCAACGCACCCAGCAATCGGTCTGTGCTGAGGCCTTCGATATGACTTGTATGATGAGCTGCAAGGTAACAGAAGGCACAATAAACAGAAGCTAGGAGGGCGGCACCAATCAAGCCTGCCTGGATCGTGCGCTGACGGATCTGTTCTTGGCTACTGCCTTGATCTTGTAAGTCGCGTTGCACTCCGCGGATGATTACAGACGAGAAGAAGAAGGCTGCCAATAGGTCCATGGTATAATAGCCTTCTGTCAAGCCATGGTAGAAGGCTCCTGAGCTGGTAAAGTCGCTGGTGCCAATTTCAGGTGCACCTATAATACCACTAATGATGATCAAGGCTAAAGTGCCCAAGAGCAGTGGGGTCAATAGAACTCCTAGCATATCCATAATGCGCCTTCTACGCATTGCACACAGGAAAATCAGGATACATGAGCCGGCAGAGAATAAAATAGCTGACAAATCGGGACAAGATACTTTCATGGTTGCATAGGCCAAGGCGATGCAGCGCGGTGTAGATCCCAATGGACCGAGCAAAAGCATGATTACAAGAGCTATTAATAATCCGGGAATGTTGCCCAGCCGGCCAAAGAAACGTCTGTAATCGCCATTATACCAGGTCATTGCTACCAAACCGGAAATAGGGATGGCCACTGCAGTGAGTAGCAAACCTAGGATAGCATATAGGCCTTTATCTTGAGTGCTCTGACCTAGAGCCAAAGGGAAGAGAATATTGCCGGCGCCGAAGAACATGGAGAAGGTGGCAAAGCCTGTTTTCAAAAGCTGCAAAGTTGATTTCATTTCTATGCTCAAATTTTATAGGTTATCATCAATTTACTATCTCTGAAGCCCCAATGGCTCCAGCGATATAAGGAAATGAAAGTAAAAGAACCCAATATTATATGCGCCCGAGGCGCACGAGCACAGAAGGGATAAGGAGAAATGGAAAAGCAGCGGGAGCGATCACAAACTGACCCTTGGAAGTGCACTGATAGGGCACCAGTCCAGGGGACTGAATTGTAGTAGACGAATGTGATTCGGTTTGCTTAAACATGCCACTATTATAGCGTAAACAAAAATTAATAGCAAGGGGAATAAATGAGGGCTCTTGTGAAGAGTTGGGGGAGCTTTTTGCTGCCACAAACCATCGAATAGATGTGCTACGCTTTGGAAGTGCGGCCGCGAGCGACACGCACTTCAAGACTCTGGTTGTCGAGTAACATTGTGAGGGGGTGAACTCTAATGAGGAGAAGAGACTTGTTGCGTCAATATTTGCTGTGGCAGGAGCTTCCATGCAATATTCACAATGGTAAGAATGATCAGTCCAGGATAGATCAGCTGTAATAAAGGCGCCAACAACTCTACAATGACCGTGAATTCTAACATCGATGTGGCGGTGTTGATGATGAGTGTGAGCATTAGAGCTTGAAGGTAAGTAATACGCCCTCCAAAAAGCTGTTTCTGAAGCGCCTCCGCAAAGACACACGCTAAAGCGATAGCTGTTGTTAAACATGTTAGAGAGATCGCTAACCCTGCGATTAGGCTGGTATAGGGCCCCAGTACTCGAGCACTCACCACTCCCAAAAGCTTGTCGGTGGGAATGCTGGCTAATTCAGGTCCTAATTTGGCAGCCACGATGCTAAAGACGACATAGATAAGTGACAACAGGCTAGCTCCGATGACGCTGGCCTTGAGAGCCTGCATAAAGAGGTCTTTAGGGGACGTATCGCTTTGCTGTTGTTTTAGGCCGGTGAGCACTACTCCTGAGAAGAAGAAGGCTGCTAACAAATCCATGGTATTGTAGCCCTCTTGCAGACCGAAGACAAAGCTCTCCCATCCACCGACGTTGGTGGCCTCAGGGACGCCATCCATTAATAGGCCTGAGATACCCATGCCAGAGAGACAAAGAAGGAGGATTGGGGTCAAAATGTAACCCAACACAGGCAGAATCCGATTTTTTCTGTAACTGCATAGGAAAATAATCACAGTGGCGATAAGACTATATGCCGGCAAGGATAGCCAAGGCACATGGCTGCTCAAAGTGGAATAGGCAAGTGTTACGCAGCGAGGCATGCCTCCGAAGGGGCCAATCAATGCTAATATGCAAGCAGCTACTAGGATTCCTGGGATTCGTCCGATACGACCAAAGAAACGCTGTGGTTGTCCATCATAGAGGACCATGGCGATGACACCGGCAAAGGGAACACAGATAGCAGTAATCAGCAGGCCGAGGATGGCTGACAAAGTTTGGTCCTGCATTTGTTGTCCAACCACCAATGGGAACACGATATTTCCGGCACCGAAGAACATAGAAAACATCGCCAGGCCGGTTGCGAGTGTTTTTGACTTATTTAGGAAGCTCATAAACGACACCTAAAAAGAAGGATTGCTGAGGGGATTTATTATAATGGATCTGATTGTGCGGGTATGATGTATTGCGCTAGAGCGCAATAATACGAATACAAAGGGCGAAGAGAATGTTAAGCGAATTCCGAACCATTAATCGGCCTACATTTATTTAAAGCTATCATATCAGAACATCTTCTTTAAATCAAGGAAGTTATTCCATGAGGAGGAGGGGGGAGGAAAGAGGAGTTTTTGACCACAGAGTACACAGAGAGCACAGAGGTTTAGGACAGAGAGAAGAGAATGTCCCACTTGGTAGGCTTTAGATAAAGGTCGGTCTAAGGAGTCTCGTGAGGGCCTATCGTTTTAGCAAAGCCCTTAGACCGACCTTTATCTAAAGCCTACCAAGTGGGACAGGTACTCAATCTAACTTTTTCTATTAAATTGAGGATCTGTTCAGTAATTGAACATTCTCTTCTCTCTGTCCTAAACCTCTGTGCTCTCTGTGTACTCTGTGGTTAAATCCTAATCCTTATCGCTGACGAAGAGGGGGGAAAAGCAAAATACCTTGACTTTTGCCTTAGATGCCGTTATCACAATGGTTTAATTTCAACTTATCTTAGGCTTTCAGGGGTAGTTTTTTGGCTAGAAAAAAGGAGCATTGCGTCACTATCGCCCCCTCCATTTTAGCTGGTGATTTTGGTCATTTGGCCGACGAGGCTCGGCGTGTTGCTGATTCGGGGGCAGATTGTCTTCACATCGACGTAATGGATGGACATTTTGTGCCCAACCTGACGATTGGCTCTCAGGTGGTGGCTGCCATTAACCGCGCTACAGAGCTCTTTTTGGATGTTCATCTCATGGTCTACAATCCCTTCGCTTATGTGGAGAAAATGATAGAAGCTGGTGCAGATCGATTGACCTTTCATTTTGAAGCCACTGAAGACGTTGAAGACACTCTGAACTATATTCGTCGTTGCGGCATTCAGACGGGATTGGCTTTTTGCCCCGAGACATCAGCATCGATGGTTTTGAAGTTTTTAGATAAGATAGACTGTTTGCTTTTGATGACTGTGCACCCAGGTTTTGGAGGGCAGTCATTTATGCCTGAGGTATTGGAAAAGATCGCCTTTGCTCGCGATGTATGCGAACGACTGCACATCAGAGCTGGTGGAGTGACTTGTGAAACAGCGGCACAAGCTGCTGCTATGCCTCCTTTGGACATACAGGTCGATGGCGGAATCAATGATAAAACGGCCCGTGAATGTGCCAAGGCGGGAGCGACGAATTTTGTCGCAGGTACTAGCTTGTTTGTAGCGGATAAAATGTCCGATGCAATCAGCGCCTTGCGAAGTGCAGCTGAGGAAGGAATGCGAGAACGCGTGACTCGCGCATAAGAATAGGATCTCAGTTATGACAACAACAAATCAAATTTCGCCGGGAATGGTTCTCAACATCAGTGGTAAGTTATACCGTGTTGAGACAAGCGTCCGAGTGACTGTTCCTAAGGGGACGCCATTCATCAAGACTAAGCTCAAGGACATGGCTAGTGGCAAGGTATCGGAGCGCAACTTCAAGCTTAATCAGGCTATTGCTGATGTCGCCTTAGAAGAGCGTGCGCTGGAGTTTTTATACCTTGAAGGAAAGAGCTATCTTTTTCTCGATTTGGGCAACCTTGAACAAGTTCTTGTACCCCCAGACGTCGTTGGTGGTAGTGCACAATACCTTAAGGAAGGTGTTCAACTAAAAGCTTCATTCTATGGGGACACGGTATTCACTATTGAATTGCCCCAGTTTCTGGAGTTGATGGTTACGAAGACTGAATTCGGTGAGAATAGTGCCAACAACGCTAAAATGGCCATTTTGGAAACCGGAGCACGGATCGAGGTTCCGCCATTTGTGGAAGCTGGTGACGTGATCAAGGTAGATACCAAGACCGACGAATACATACAGCGGGTATAATCTATGCGTCCAATTTTAACCATTTGACATTGGGAGTCTGTCGGCGTGGAGGCTAAGCAGATTAAAGACCTTATGGCGGCTATGGGCCGTACAGGCATCAAGAGGCTTGTTCTCAAGCGCGAAGGTGTAGAGCTGGAGTTGGAGCGCGAGACGCTTGGCAGTTCGCGGTATATCGATCAGGGCATTGACTCTGGCGAAGAAAACCCCTTGCGTAGCGATATTGAGCACCACCGATCACAAGCTTTTATGAAGCGTGTTCAACGCGTCGCCGATGAGGAAAGCATCGCCGAAGCGGATGCCAAAGGCGCCGTTGTGGGGTTAGCTGATGACTTCATTACATCGCCGATGGTCGGAACATTCTACTCTTCACCATCTCCTGAAGATCCCTCCTTTGTAAAGGTTGGAGATCGCATTGAGGCAGATACCATTGTATGCATCATCGAGGCTATGAAGGTGATGAATGAAGTAAAGGCCGGGATGAAGGGTGTTGTCGTCGAAATGATGGTTGAAAGTGGGCAACCCATTGAATTCGGTAGCAAGTTGTTCCGTATCAATACAGATTAAACATGCAGAAAGTTTTAGTTGCTAACCGCGGCGAAATTGCCGTTAGGATCATTCGTGCCTGCCATGACTTAGGTTTGCAGACTGTAGGCATCTACAGTCAGGCAGACGCTGAGGCCTTGCATGTTTTGCATGCTGATGAGGCTGTATGCATTGGGGAGCCTCCGGCACATAAATCCTACCTGAAAATCCCTAATATCCTTTCGGCTTGTGAAATCACTGGCGCTGATGCCATTCATCCCGGGTATGGTTTTTTAGCTGAGAATCATAATTTTGCATCCATCTGTGAGAGCTGCGGTATCAATTTTATTGGTCCTTCGCCGAAGTCTATTGCAGACCTCGGAGATAAAGCTCGCGCTAAGGCCATGGCTAAGAGCGTAAAGTGTCCGACAATTCCTGGTTCTGATGGCATAGTAGAGACGCTTGAGGATGCCTTAAAGGAAGCAGACGCGTTAGGTTTTCCCATATTCATCAAGGCTGTGGCTGGTGGTGGTGGCAAAGGAATTCGTATTGCTCACAATAAAGATGAGTTTAAGCGCTTCTTTGCTGCAGCTCGTGCGGAAGCTGAGGTAAGTTTTGGCAATCCCAATGTTTACCTGGAAAGAATGATCCTGAACCCTCGACACATCGAAATTCAGATCCTCGGCGATAAGCACGGTAACTATGTCCATTTGGGAGAACGTGACTGCACGATTCAGCGCAGACGTCAAAAGCTGATTGAAGAAGCCCCCAGTCCTGTGCTTCCTGCAAAATTACGCGAGCAGATGGGGCAAGCGGCTGTCCGTATTGTCAAAGCCGCAGGCTACTACTCCGCAGGCACTGTGGAATTCTTGCTTGATAGCGACCAAAATTTCTATTTTATGGAGGTGAATACACGCATCCAGGTAGAACACACCGTTACTGAGGAGTTTACTGGGATCGATTTAGTTCGCGAGCAGCTGCGCATTGCTCAGGGTGAGCCCCTCACTGTTCGTCAGGAAGATATCGATTTTAGCGGACATATTATCCAGTTCCGAATCAACGCCGAGAATCCTGCACACAACTTTGCTCCTTCACCTGGACGCTTGGAATACTACCTGCCGCCAGGCGGACCCCATGTTAGAGTAGATAGTGCCTGTTACAGCGGATATCACATTCCCCCTAACTACGACTCCATGATTGCCAAGCTGATTGTTAGGGGTAAAGACCGCGACGAAGCCATTCGTACTGCAAAAAGGGCCTTGCGCGAATTTCACATTGGCGGTGTCCATTCCACTATAGCCTTCCATCTCTATATGCTTGAGGATCCAAACTTTCTCGCTAGTCGCTACGACTTGGGTTATATCGATCAGCTGGTTAGTGACGGGTGTACGTTTGATGCTGCAGCCCGAAGAGATCAACCCGTGCCCAGCGAAATCTCCGGTGCCTAATAAAAGAAAAGCCGGACACTAGGAGAACCCTAATGCCCGACAGAGGTTGTCTATGGAAATCTGTGACTTTTATTTAACACTCGTATTTAACGATAATCGCTAAATGTATTTTAGTGCAATAGATTCTTGTTATGCTTATTTTACTAATAGTGCCTGGAGATAGAGAAAATGAGAAGAGAGGAATTAGGGTTTTTACCGCCGAGATACGATTGTGAGTCAAAAAAAAGGCATTGTTCACCTTTACGGTCAGAATTTCGGTCGGACGAAAAAGGTCGGATGTCGTGGTTTGTGACGAGGGCATAGCGCCAGCTATGTCCGAGGAGCAAAACGCGACAGACGATCCTTTTGCAGTCGACCGAAAACTGACCGCAAAGGTGAATAAGGCCAAAAAAAAGATGCGTGCAACACTATGCATTCCATGACTGCGAGGACGCTTGCAAAACACACCCTCACCATCATTCCAGGGAATTAGGTTTGCGCTCCAACCGCAGTCATGGAATGACTGCGCCACACAGATTTCGCTTATCCATATTGTCGTTTGAGTGCTGGTGTGGTAAGCTCTTCCTATTATGAGATGGACATCTTTTCAACAGTTAATCGTCCTACCAAACACGCTGTTTGGTCTACCTTGGTTGATAACCAGTGTGGCGATGGCGTTGGCTGATCCTCTTATGGCGCCTGCTGGTCAATCTTGGGTGTGGTTGGGTTTGTGGATGACGATAGCGTTTATTGCAGCTCGAATTGCTGGCATGTCTTTCAACAGGCTCATCGATCAGTCCTTTGATGCGCTTAATCCACGGACACGCGACCGAGTTCTGCCCAAGGGAGAAGTGACGCGGCAGCAGGTGACATGTGTTGCCTGGGGCAGTGTGGCCGTCTTTGTAGTGGCTTGCGGTGCGATTAACCTAACCTGTTTGGCACTCGCGCCTATTCTTGTGGCGCTGCTATGGGGTTACTCATACCTAAAACGGATTACACCACTTTGTCATGTGGTTATGGCTCTAAACCATTTTTTCATTCCCATCTTTGTCTGGGCTGCCCTGACAGGTGCCATTGGCATACCAGCGCTCTATTTGGGTGGGGCAATCCTCTGCTTGGTAACGGCTAACGATATCGTCTATGGCATTCAGGATCTTAGTTTCGACCGCTCGCATAGGCTACATAGCGTTGCCACTGCGCTGGGACCAGAGCGAGCATTATGGTTGACGCAAGGATTGCATGCCCTTTTTTTGCTAATGATCATTGATCTAGCGATGCTGTTGGATCTAGCCGCCGTGTTTTATTTGGGTGTGCTCATCATTGCGGGAGTCCTATTTTACCTGCACCGACGTTATGATAAAGACGGAGATGCTACGGCATTTATGTTTCGCTGCAATGTCTGGGTCGGGGGGCTTCTGATGTTGTTTAGTGTGGGGGCAGTGATATGGCAGAAATCATTGTAGGCATAACGGGGGCGTCAGGTATCGTTCTAGGCCACCGTACAGTAGATGTATTGACGCACCTTGGACATCGTGTCCATCTTATTTTATCAAGAGCCGCTTTGATAACGGCTCATGAGGAAATGGGTGCAGAGTTTGCTTCGAGCGATCGCTTTGTGTCTTCTTTTTCCCCACATCAGCAAGAGAACATTTCGGTTTATAAGATCGGTGATTTCACAGCTCCGATAGCAAGTGGATCCTACCCAGTAGATGGCATGATTGTGATTCCCTGTAGCATGGCCACATTGGCAGGAATTGCGCTTGGCCTAGCAGATAACCTGATCCGTCGTGCTGCTGATGTGATGTTCAAAGAGCGCCGTCGGTTGGTTATTGTGCCACGAGAAACCCCGTTGTCGGAGATTCATCTTGAAAATATGCTGAGAGTCACTCGTGCTGGAGGGATCATTCTTCCTCCACTTCCGGCTTGGTATACACGCCCACAATCGCTTCGTGATGTCGAGAATTTCATTGTAGGACGGGCGTTGGATTCCTTGGGAATCGACGCTAAGCTATATCCTCGCTGGGGTGTTGAGACGCTCGTGGAGCAGTCATGCATCCCCATGGACTAAAAGACCAAAGTGACGAAAAGAGGTAATTGCAGAAGTCCGATTCTCCGAAGTCAATTTCCTGAAAATCGGATGCCGGTGAAGAGAGAGTCATTCCCTTCCCAGGCCCGAAGGGTCGATATTGCAACAGGCCATGGCATCGCCACATAGGCCTCAACCTAACAGGTCTTTTGAGCTTATATCTCAATGACTTAGGACTTCACAATCGTATCTCGGCGCGCAGCGCTTTGGAGTGCGGTCGCTTGCGACCGCTTTTCGTTCCTTGGGACGGCAATGCTAAACGGCATTGTATGGATTCGTCGAAGGCTGCATGTACTAACTATTTTACCCTTAGGGAATTATAGTAATGCCGTTGCACACGACCGTCGCAAGGAACCCAAAGCGGTCGCAAGCGACCGCACTCCAAAGCGCTGCGCGCCGAGATACGATTGTTAGGCTTAGGTTGAGGCCTATGTGGCATCGCCATGGTATATGGCAAAACGGTTTTAGCAGCCTGTAGGGCTGCCATAAAGCGCATGCATAAATGGTGTTTGTAAACTGGCGTCTTGTAGCAGTCCTTCAGACTGCGAAATCCCTTCCTGGCATATACCATGGCGATGCCATGGCCTGTTGCAATATCGACCCTTCGGGCCTGGGAAGGGAGAAAAGCCTGTCTTTACAGACTGGATAGTGCCATACCACTTAAGCTCTCTAGAATCGCCTTCTCACAAAAAAAGGTAACCTTTTTTCCCGAGAATCGATTCTCAAGGGCTCAAATAATTTTGCAATTACCTCTTTTCGTCGTTTAGTCCATTCAAGAGCATCAGTGTATCGAGGGTATAGCGTAGGCCCTTGGCACCACGCCGCTTTAATGGCGTGCCGAATAGCTCCTCAGGGTTTGCTTCTATTGCTTCAACGGTCTGCGGGGTCAAGTATCCCCCAATCCCCTGTGTAGACGTGAAGTCCATATTTTCAGATACCGCTTTACGCTGGTTGTGAGGACAGACATCTTGGCAGATATCGCAGCCAAAGGCATATCCCGGATTTTTTTCTTGGATATCCTCTGGAATAGGCCCTTTGGATTCGATGAGGTGATAGGAAAGACAGCGGTTAGCATCTAGCTTATAGGGCGTTACTAATGCCTGGGTAGGACACGCATCCAGGCAACGCGTGCAAACCCCACAGCGCGGTAGGCGCTCATCAACCACCTTGGCATAATGCAGCTCTAGAGTCGTCAGAAGTCCTGAAAGTAGCGTGAATGTGCCGAAGCGTCGGTGAATCAGCAACGTATTCTTCCCAAACCATCCCAGCCCAGCACGAACCGCTAGGGCTTTTTCCAGAAGGGGTTTGGAGTCACTAAAACCCCTTGCAATGTCTTGAAGGCCTGTGCGTTCCTCGAGCCAGCGAATCATTTTTTTCAGACGGCTATGGTGAACATTATGGTAATCGCGACCTCTTGCATAGGATGCCACCACACCGGCATCGGAACGAAAGGGAAGCTGTTCCTGCTTGTAGTAAGTGACGAAAATGACAGCTGTCTTGGCCCCAGGGAGCAATCGATCAGGATAGCAGCGGAGATCATTCTCCATATAGGCTAGGTCTGCATGAAGGCCATCTGCTATCCATTCACGGTATGCTGTGATATCATCTTCAGGTATCTGAGGAGTCGTGACGCCAACATCATCCCATCCGAGGGCTAGAGCTTGTTCGCGCAGCTCTTCGAACGAAATGTCTTGCGGACCATTCATGGATGTCTTTTTTGGAACAATGGGGATACCAACTTATCGATGCCTGATCCCACGCGTAAGCGATTGTTACCTTGATTGCCATTAGCAACCTCATGGAGGTTCTCTACGGCTACGAACGCTCTAGGATCTTCACGGTGAATAAGCTCCTTCAGCTCGGCAAGCTGCAGACGTTCTACGATGACATATAGAATCTCGCGCTCATCGCCGGAAAAGCCTCCGCGTCCATACATAATTGTAAGGCCGAGGCCAAGTTCATGGACAATTGCAGAAGTAATTTCCTTGGATTTTCTCGAGATGATCAAGACAGACTTTGTTTCATCTAAGCCTACGATGACGGTATCCATGACTTTGATGGCAACCATGTAAGTGATAAGCGATAGCATGGGGGGGTGCCAATCTTGAAAGACAATACCCGCAGCACCGAAGATGAAAATATTGCATACCAGGACCGTCTGTCCAACCGTAAAGCCTGTACGTTTATTGACGATGATGCCTAGAATTTCAGTCCCGTCGAGGCATCCACCGGCTCGAATAATCATCCCGATTCCACAGCCTAGCAGGGCACCACCAATGACAACGACTTCTAAGATATCGCCATGGAAGGGTAGGTGCCAGACCTTTTCCATAAACACCATACCTCCGGCAAAGATGACTACAGCCGTAAGCATGTGCAGTACCGAAGATTTGCCGATGAAACGATAGGCCAGAACGAGAAAAGGAAGATTTAGCACGACGAGGAAAGCAGGAATCCAGGAGTTGCCGAAGATTTTACCGCCGATCATGGCGATACCCACAATCCCACCGTCGATCAACTGATTAGGAATTAGAAAGACTTCGATGGCGAAAGCTGCGAGAAGAGCTCCGACGAAGATCCACATGAAGTACACCACTTCGGTGAAGAATGACTTCGGATGCGGGACATGTGGTGTGGCTATCATGAAATACCTAAACCGTGATTAAAATTACTGGAGGCCTTGAACTTTGTACAGCCTAGTAACAACAATCGGTATAGGTGGATAAGTCAGTGGTGATCGATCTGAAGCGTGCGTCCTATAGGCTGAAAACAAGGACGCGGGAGACGGGGCTTGAACCCGCAACTTCCGGCGTGACAGGCCGGTGCTCTAACCAATTGAACTACTCCCGCAAAGTCTTGGGCGCAACAGGACTCGAACCTATGACCACCTGTGTGTAAGACAGGCGCTCTACCAACTGAGCTATACGCCCTCCCTAAAACGCCACTACTGTACTTGCTCAGCCTATTTTTGACAAGCCAAACAATTTATTTTAATAAAAAAAACTTCTACTGGTTTAGGACCTTTCCTCAAAAAGGCTTTCCTAGCGATAACCCAAAGGCATAATTGCGCGATTTATAGATCAAATTTGCGCTGTCGAAATCAAAGTCTAGTGGATTTATTTCTGGGTAATAGCTATGCCGCGTTCTCTTGGACCCACACTCAGCAAAGAAGGAAGCCTCAAAGTCTTCATAGAGGTAGGTGAAACCACCTGTAATGTAGTCTGTAACGGTTTCCACGATGAAGACGTCCATGGCAGTATTCGTCGTTTGATTGCGGAGGGGATTCCACTCGTGTCTATAACCCAATCGCCCTATCAAACATGGTGTGAACGCGTATTCAACACCCGTCTTTAGCACCCATTCATCTTTCCAGCCAAAACCGGGACCATTAGCGTTGCCGAACAAGCCGATAAATGCGAATGGATCGTCGGTATCGCCTGGAAAGGGATTTGCCAATGAGTTGACACGACCATAGCGGCGCCACTCGCCATCTAGGGCAACGGTCCAGCAATTGCCACTATCGTAAGCGATACCCCCTCGCATGGTTTCTGGGAGGTCTATGCGCCCTTCCGCCAGCAAGCCTTTGTACTTGTGGAATCGGCTCATATTGGTTTGGGGAGTATAGGAGAGCCCAGCTGTGACACCATCGCAGAAATGACCTACCCATCCTATGGTAGCCCCTACACCAAAAGCATCGTCATAGCCATTATTCGTGACAGACCCAGGAGCTATCGTAAAGACACCACCGGGCATACGATTAAATCCAGAGGCTAGAAAATGCCCAAAATTCCAGTTTAAGCCTATGCCAAGAGAGTGATAGTCATTGATTTGGTAAGCCAAAGCTGTGGTAACCGTATCCACACACCAAGTGATGCGTGCATTATTTCCGAGAGGCGCGCCTGATATTGACACACCCGAGAAGTCGGTTAGCTGTGTATTATAACGGGTATCTATCTCTTTGTATACATAGCCACTGATGCTAAAAATAAGACAATCATCAAGTGCCAGGTTTATGCCTAGAGCAGGAAACGGATCTAGCCGGCGTGAGGGACGGAAGGTTCCCGTCTGCAATTCTGGCACTGGACGAGGAGGATCGATCGTTAAGCTCTTGTTCCACTGTCGAAAACTAACTCCTATATCCCATCGCTGCCCCACTTCAGTAGCCAAGGCAGGGTTGATCGCTGCGGAGAGCGAATCCTGGCCATGAGCCATTACGGTGCCACCCATCCCGGCGGCTTTAATACTTTCAAATGTACCTTCGATCACGATGGGGGCAAAGGTGAGCAGGGTTAGAGCTATATTAACGAGCGTGCGCTTAAATTTCGGCCGAAACATTTTTTCTCCTTTAGGTCCAAGATTGGTATTGTCAACGTTTTATTATTAATTTGGCAACAAGAGCTTAAAAAAATCGGCCTTGTTCACCTTTACGGTCAGAATTTCGGTCGGACGAAAAAGGTCGGATGTCGTGGTTTGTGACGAGGGCATAGCGCCAGCTATGTCCGAGGAGCAAAACGCGACAGACGATCCTTTTGCAGTCGACCGAAAACTGACCGCAAAGGTGAATAAGGCCAAAAAATCTTGCGAAGAATTGGGAGCGCTTCTTATGTGGCGCAGTCATTTTCTGACTGCAGCACATAGGAAGCCTTGTTTCTTTCGGCTATTTCTAATTTATTTTTTATCCAGGGAGGTCCAAGAATTAAAGAGGATCAACACGGCTTACATCCCTAATCTTGGCCAGACGGCAGTCCTGTAATCGTTTGTTTTCTATTGTGATTAAATTTATCTACCATAAGCCACACTTTTAAATAAAAATCTTTATTAAATAAATAATTTGATTTTATAATACTAAATGAATGGTTTGATGTAAGTATAATTAATATGTTGCTAGGTGATGCAATGAGTCGACTATGGTTTGCAACTCTATTGAGTATATTGTTGATCGGGGTGAGCATCCCTGGCGCCTGGGCAGAAGAAGCTCCAGATCCCACCCTTTCAATGACTGTTCACTTGCCAAGTCTTAATCCGGCAGCCAAGGCATACATCGAAGAATCCATCAAGCAAGCCACCGCCGCCAATCGTGATTTGACGGTTGTTCAGCATGGTAATGATTGGGAGGTTTTTGCTCAAAGCCATCCGGAGACGGATCCGAATATTGGGATAATATTTTTGAGTGATTTAGCCAGAAGGCAAGCACAGGATAGAGATTTGCAGGGAGCTATAGACCAATATGGCGGGAAGTTTGAAAAACGCTACCCGGGGCATGCGCATGTCAAAGAGTTTTTGCGAGAGGTTTATGCTAACGAGTTGGGCAACCCCAAGTGGGTGGCGGTATTCAAGCAAGACCCTGAGTTTGAGCAATTCATTGTAGCGAACCACCTACAACAATTAATTCCAAAGTATGGGCATACGATAGAGCTAGTACCTGTGGGGAGGGCGGGGGAAATGCCCGTTTTAAGGGCAAAGACAAAGCCTAGGGGAGGGTTCAATTCCAGAACTGGGGTTGAAGGTTGGATTTGGATAAAAGAAACCGTTCCTCATGACTCTAATTGGGTGATGACAGGGGCCTATTATGACCCAAAATTGGGCATAGTCCTTGGCATGCCAGAGGTTAAGGAAGCAGAAGCGCCGGAGAAGGCCACAGAAGTGCCTGGAGAGGTGCATGAAGTGCCTGGGGCAGAGGTTCATAATGCCGATTATGCCAAGATGCAGGGTGAGTTGGAAGCTGCCAATCGGGCAAAGGATGAAGAAAGCTATGTTAATCAGGAACTTTTGAGGCAGATAGAAAGTTTGAAGGAAGCCTCTGCCAAGGACAGGGAATCCCTCAAGCAAATGTTGATTCAAACGAAGGAACAGCTAATCAATGCGCAGAATACCCAAGGACAAAAAAGCACAACGCTGAGTGAGTCTCAGAAGCAAGTCAATGCGATGAACGATCGCATCAAGTACTTGGAAGAGCAACTCAAAAATGCCCAGGCCGAAAAGACGGCAGCCTTAACAGATGTGCGAGATCTCAAAGGGCAAATGGAGACTGTAAACGCGAAGGTAGCTGAAGATATAAGTGCAGCTAAAGTGCAGGCGGAGACAGCCGCTAAGGACAGAGATGCTCTGAAACAGATGCTAGCGCAAACCAAAGAAGAGCTGCTCAAAGCCCAGAATGCTCAAGGGGAAAAGAGTACAGCTTTGAGCGATGCTCAAAAGCAAGTAAATGCGATGAATGATCGCATCAAATACCTGGAAGGACAGCTTAAAAATACAACAACCACAGCCACAACAGAAACTAGAGACCTGAAGGGGCAAATAGATGCAGCTAAAGTGCAGGCAGAGACAGCCGCTAAGGACAGAGATGCTCTGAAGCAAATGCTAGCGCAAACCAAAGAAGAGCTGCTCAAAGCCCAGAATGCTCAAGGGGAAAAGAGTACAGCTTTAAGCGATGCTCAAAAGCAAGTAAATGCGATGAATGATCGCATCAAATACCTGGAAGGACAACTGAAAAATACAACAACCACAGCCACAACAGAAACTAGAGACCTGAAGGGGCAAATAGATGCAGCTAAAGTGCAGGCAGAGACAGCCGCTAAGGACAGAGATGCTCTGAAGCAGATGCTAGCGCAAACCAAAGAAGAGTTGCTCAAAGCCCAGAATGCTCAAGGGGAAAAGAGTACAGCTCTGAGTGAGTCTCAAAAGCAAGTGAATGCGATGAATGATCGCATCAAGTACCTGGAAGGACAACTGAAAAATACAACAACCACAGCCACAACAGAAACTAGAGACCTGAAGGGACAAATAGATGCAGCTAAAGTGCAGGCAGAGACAGCCGCTAAGGACAGAGATGCTCTGAAACAGATGCTAGCGCAAACCAAAGAAGAGCTGCTCAAAGCCCAGAATGCTCAGGGGGAAAAGAGTACAGCTTTAAGCGATGCTCAAAAGCAAGTAAATGCGATGAATGATCGCATCAAATACCTGGAAGGACAGCTTAAAAATACAACAACCACAGCCACAACAGAAACTAGAGACCTGAAGGGGCAAATAGATGCAGCTAAAGTGCAGGCAGAGACAGCCGCTAAGGACAGAGATGCTCTGAAGCAGATGCTAGCGCAAACCAAAGAAGAGTTGCTCAAAGCCCAGAATGCTCAAGGAGAAAAGAGTACAGCTCTGAGTGAGTCTCAAAAGCAAGTGAATGCGATGAATGATCGCATCAAGTACCTGGAAGGACAACTGAAAAATACAACAACCACAGCCACAACAGAAACTAGAGACCTGAAGGGACAAATAGATGCAGCTAAAGTGCAGGCAGAGACAGCCGCTAAGGACAGAGATGCTCTGAAACAGATGCTAGCGCAAACCAAAGAAGAGCTGCTCAAAGCCCAGAATGCTCAGGGGGAAAAGAGTACAGCTTTAAGCGATGCTCAAAAGCAAGTAAATGCGATGAATGATCGCATCAAATACCTGGAAGGACAACTGAAAAATACAACAACCACAGCCACAACAGAAACTAGAGACCTGAAGGGGCAAATAGATGCAGCTAAAGTGCAGGCAGAGACAGCCGCTAAGGACAGAGATGCTCTGAAGCAGATGCTAGCGCAAACCAAAGAAGAGCTGCTCAAAGCCCAGAATGCTCAAGGAGAAAAGAGTACAGCTCTGAGTGAGTCTCAAAAGCAAGTAAATGCAATGAACGATCGCATCAAATACCTGGAAGGACAGCTTAAAAATACAACAACGACAGCCACAACAGAAACTAGAGACCTGAAGGGACAAATAGATGCAGCTAAAGTGCAGGCGGAGATAGCCGCTAAGGACAGAGATGCTCTGAAACAGATGCTAGCGCAAACCAAAGAAGAGCTGCTCAAAGCCCAGAATGCTCAAGGAGAAAAGAGTACAGCTTTGAGCGATGCTCAAAAGCAAGTGAATGCGATGAATGATCGCATCAAATACCTGGAAGGACAGCTTAAAAATACAACAACGACAGCCACAACAGAAACTAGAGACCTGAAGGGACAAATAGATGCAGCTAAAGTGCAGGCGGAGACAGCCGCTAAGGACAGAGATGCTCTGAAACAGATGCTAGCGCAAACCAAAGAAGAGCTGCTCAAAGCCCAGAATGCTCAAGGGGAAAAGAGTACAGCTTTGAGCGATGCTCAAAAGCAAGTAAATGCGATGAATGATCGCATCAAATACCTGGAAGGACAGCTTAAAAATACAACAACGACAGCCACAACAGAAACTAGAGACCTGAAGGGACAAATAGATGCAGCTAAAGTGCAGGCGGAGACAGCCGCTAAGGACAGAGATGCTCTGAAGCAGATGCTAGCGCAAACCAAAGAAGAGCTGCTCAAAGCCCAGAATGCTCAAGGGGAAAAGAGTACAGCTTTGAGCGATGCTCAAAAGCAAGTAAATGCGATGAATGATCGCATCAAATACCTGGAAGGACAGCTTAAAAATACAACAACCACAGCCACAACAGAAACTAGAGACCTGAAGGGACAAATAGATGCAGCTAAAGTGCAGGCGGAGACAGCCGCTAAGGACAGAGATGCTCTGAAACAGATGCTAGCGCAAACCAAAGAAGAGCTGCTCAAAGCCCAGAATGCTCAAGGGGAAAAGAGTACAGCTTTAAGCGATGCTCAAAAGCAAGTAAATGCGATGAATGATCGCATCAAATACCTGGAAGGACAACTGAAAAATACAACAACCACAGCCACAACAGAAACTAGAGACCTGAAGGGGCAAATAGATGCAGCTAAAGTGCAGGCAGAGACAGCCGCTAAGGACAGAGATGCTCTGAAGCAGATGCTAGCGCAAACCAAAGAAGAGTTGCTCAAAGCCCAGAATGCTCAAGGAGAAAAGAGTACAGCTCTGAGTGAGTCTCAAAAGCAAGTGAATGCGATGAATGATCGCATCAAGTACCTGGAAGGACAACTGAAAAATACAACAACCACAGCCACAACAGAAACTAGAGACCTGAGGGGACAAATAGATGCAGCTAAAGTGCAGGCGGAGACAGCCGCTAAGGACAGAGATGCTCTGAAACAGATGCTAGCGCAAACCAAAGAAGAGCTGCTCAAAGCCCAGAATGCTCAAGGAGAAAAGAGTACAGCTTTGAGCGATGCTCAAAAGCAAGTGAATGCGATGAATGATCGCATCAAATACCTGGAAGGACAACTGAAAAATACAACAACCACAGCCACAACAGAAACTAGAGACCTGAAGGGGCAAATAGATGCAGCTAAAGTGCAGGCAGAGACAGCCGCTAAGGATAGAGATGCTCTGAAGCAGATGCTAGCGCAAACCAAGGAAGAGCTGCTCAAATCCCAGAATGCTCAAGGGGAAAAGAGTACAGCTTTGAGCGATGCTCAAAAGCAAGTAAATGCGATGAATGATCGCATCAAATACCTGGAAGGACAGCTCAAAAATGCGACAACCACAGTTACAACAGAAACGAGGGATCTGAAAGGACAAATAGATGCAGCTAAAGTGCAGGCGGAGACAGCCGCTAAGGACAGAGATGCTCTGAAGCAGATGCTAGCGCAAACCAAAGAAGAGCTGCTCAAAGCCCAGAATGCTCAAGGAGAAAAGAGTACAGCTTTGAGCGATGCTCAAAAGCAAGTAAATGCAATGAACGATCGTATCAAATACCTGGAAGGACAGCTTAAAAATACAACAACCACAGCCACAACAGAAACTAGAGACCTGAAGGGGCAAATAGATGCAGCTAAAGTGCAGGCAGAGACAGCCGCTAAGGACAGAGATGCTCTGAAGCAGATGCTAGCGCAAACCAAAGAAGAGTTGCTCAAAGCCCAGAATGCTCAAGGAGAAAAGAGTACAGCTCTGAGTGAGTCTCAAAAGCAAGTAAATGCGATGAATGATCGCATCAAATACCTGGAAGGACAACTGAAAAATACAACAACCACAGCCACAACAGAAACTAGAGACCTGAAGGGACAAATAGATGCAGCTAAAGTGCAGGCAGAGACAGCCGCTAAGGACAGAGATGCTCTGAAGCAGATGCTAGCGCAAACCAAGGAAGAGCTGCTCAAATCCCAGAATGCTCAAGGGGAAAAGAGTACAGCTTTGAGCGATGCTCAAAAGCAAGTAAATGCGATGAATGATCGCATCAAATACCTGGAAGGACAGCTCAAAAATGCGACAACCACAGTTACAACAGAAACGAGGGAAACGAGGGATCTGAAAGGACAAATAGATGCAGCTAAAGTGCAGGCAGAGACAGCCGCTAAGGACAGAGATGCTCTGAAGCAGATGCTAGCGCAAACCAAGGAAGAGCTGCTCAAATCCCAGAATGCTCAAGGGGAAAAGAGTACAGCTTTGAGCGATGCTCAAAAGCAAGTAAATGCGATGAATGATCGCATCAAATACCTGGAAGGACAGCTCAAAAATGCGACAACCACAGTTACAACAGAAACGAGGGAAACGAGGGATCTGAAAGGACAAATAGATGCAGCTAAAGTGCAGGCAGAGACAGCCGCTAAGGACAGAGATGCTCTGAAGCAGATGCTAGCGCAAACCAAGGAAGAGCTGCTCAAATCCCAGAATGCTCAAGGGGAAAAGAGTACAGCTTTGAGCGATGCTCAAAAGCAAGTAAATGCGATGAATGATCGCATCAAATACCTGGAAGGACAGCTCAAAAATGCGACAACCACAGTTACAACAGAAACGAGGGAAACGAGGGATCTGAAAGGACAAATAGATGCAGCTAAAGTGCAGGCAGAGACAGCAGCTAAGGACAGAGATGCTCTGAAACAGATGCTAGCGCAAACCAAAGAAGAGCTGCTCAAAGCCCAGAATGCTCAAGGAGAAAAGAGTACAGCTCTGAGTGAGTCTCAAAAGCAAGTAAATGCAATGAACGATCGCATCAAATACCTGGAAGGACAGCTCAAAAATGCGACAACCACAGTTACAACAGAAACGAGGGAAACGAGGGATCTGAAAGGGCAAATAGATGCAGCTAAAGTGCAGGCGGAGACAGCCGCTAAGGACAGAGATGCTCTGAAACAGATGCTAGCGCAAACCAAAGAAGAGCTGCTCAAAGCCCAGAATGCTCAAGGGGAAAAGAGTACAGCTTTAAGCGATGCTCAAAAGCAAGTAAATGCGATGAATGATCGCATCAAATACCTGGAAGGACAACTGAAAAATACAACAACCACAGCCACAACAGAAACTAGAGACCTGAAGGGACAAATAGATGCAGCTAAAGTGCAGGCAGAGACAGCCGCTAAGGACAGAGATGCTCTGAAACAGATGCTAGCGCAAACCAAAGAAGAGCTGCTCAAAGCCCAGAATGCTCAAGGGGAAAAGAGTACAGCTTTAAGCGATGCTCAAAAGCAAGTAAATGCGATGAATGATCGCATCAAATACCTGGAAGGACAACTGAAAAATACAACAACCACAGCCACAACAGAAACTAGAGACCTGAAAGGACAAATAGATGCAGCTAAAGTGCAGGCGGAGACAGCCGCTAAGGATAGAGATGCTCTGAAGCAGATGCTAGCGCAAACCAAAGAAGAGTTGCTCAAAGCCCAGAATGCTCAAGGAGAAAAGAGTACAGCTCTGAGTGAGTCTCAAAAGCAAGTGAATGCGATGAATGATCGCATCAAGTACCTGGAAGGACAACTGAAAAATACAACAACCACAGCCACAACAGAAACTAGAGACCTGAAGGGACAAATAGATGCAGCTAAAGTGCAGGCAGAGACAGCAGCTAAGGACAGAGATGCTCTGAAACAGATGCTAGCGCAAACCAAAGAAGAGCTGCTCAAAGCCCAGAATGCTCAAGGAGAAAAGAGTACAGCTCTGAGTGAGTCTCAAAAGCAAGTAAATGCAATGAACGATCGCATCAAATACCTGGAAGGACAGCTCAAAAATGCGACAACCACAGTTACAACAGAAACGAGGGAAACGAGGGATCTGAAAGGGCAAATAGATGCAGCTAAAGTGCAGGCGGAGACAGCCGCTAAGGACAGAGATGCTCTGAAACAGATGCTAGCGCAAACCAAAGAAGAGCTGCTCAAATCCCAGAATGCTCAAGGGGAAAAGAGTACAGCTTTGAGCGATGCTCAAAAGCAAGTAAATGCAATGAACGATCGTATCAAATACCTGGAAGGACAGCTTAAAAATACAACAACCACAGCCACAACAGAAACTAGAGACCTGAAGGGGCAAATAGATGCAGCTAAAGTGCAGGCAGAGACAGCCGTTAAGGACAGAGATGCTCTGAAGCAGATGCTAGCGCAAACCAAAGAAGAGTTGCTCAAAGCCCAGAATGCTCAAGGAGAAAAGAGTACAGCTCTGAGTGAGTCTCAAAAGCAAGTGAATGCGATGAATGATCGCATCAAGTACCTGGAAGGACAACTGAAAAATACAACAACCACAGCCACAACAGAAACTAGAGACCTGAAGGGACAAATAGATGCAGCTAAAGTGCAGGCAGAGACAGCCGCTAAGGACAGAGATGCTCTGAAACAGATGCTAGCGCAAACCAAAGAAGAGCTGCTCAAAGCCCAGAATGCTCAGGGGGAAAAGAGTACAGCTTTAAGCGATGCTCAAAAGCAAGTAAATGCGATGAATGATCGCATCAAATACCTGGAAGGACAGCTGAAAAATACAACAACCACAGCCACAACAGAAACTAGAGACCTGAAGGGACAAATAGATGCAGCTAAAGTGCAGGCGGAGACAGCCGCTAAGGATAGAGATGCTCTGAAACAGATGCTAGCGCAAACCAAAGAAGAGCTGCTCAAAGCCCAGAATGCTCAAGGGGAAAAGAGTACAGCTTTGAGCGATGCTCAAAAGCAAGTAAATGCGATGAATGATCGCATCAAATACCTGGAAGGACAGCTGAAAAATACAACAACCACAGCCACAACAGAAACTAGAGACCTGAAGGGACAAATAGATGCAGCTAAAGTGCAGGCGGAGACAGCCGCTAAGGATAGAGATGCTCTGAAACAGATGCTAGCGCAAACCAAAGAAGAGCTGCTCAAAGCCCAGAATGCTCAAGGGGAAAAGAGTACAGCTTTGAGCGATGCTCAAAAGCAAGTAAATGCGATGAATGATCGCATCAAATACCTGGAAGGACAACTGAAAAATACAACAACCACAGCCACAACAGAAACTAGAGACCTGAAGGGGCAAATAGATGCAGCTAAAGTGCAGGCAGAGACAGCCGCTAAGGACAGAGATGCTCTGAAGCAAATGCTAGCGCAAACCAAAGAAGAGCTGCTCAAAGCCCAGAATGCTCAAGGGGAAAAGAGTACAGCTTTAAGCGATGCTCAAAAGCAAGTAAATGCGATGAATGATCGCATCAAATACCTGGAAGGACAACTGAAAAATACAACAACCACAGCCACAACAGAAACTAGAGACCTGAAGGGGCAAATAGATGCAGCTAAAGTGCAGGCAGAGACAGCCGCTAAGGACAGAGATGCTCTGAAGCAGATGCTAGCGCAAACCAAAGAAGAGTTGCTCAAAGCCCAGAATGCTCAAGGGGAAAAGAGTACAGCTCTGAGTGAGTCTCAAAAGCAAGTGAATGCGATGAATGATCGCATCAAGTACCTGGAAGGACAACTGAAAAATACAACAACCACAGCCACAACAGAAACTAGAGACCTGAAGGGACAAATAGATGCAGCTAAAGTGCAGGCAGAGACAGCCGCTAAGGACAGAGATGCTCTGAAACAGATGCTAGCGCAAACCAAAGAAGAGCTGCTCAAAGCCCAGAATGCTCAGGGGGAAAAGAGTACAGCTTTAAGCGATGCTCAAAAGCAAGTAAATGCGATGAATGATCGCATCAAATACCTGGAAGGACAGCTTAAAAATACAACAACCACAGCCACAACAGAAACTAGAGACCTGAAGGGGCAAATAGATGCAGCTAAAGTGCAGGCAGAGACAGCCGCTAAGGACAGAGATGCTCTGAAGCAGATGCTAGCGCAAACCAAAGAAGAGTTGCTCAAAGCCCAGAATGCTCAAGGAGAAAAGAGTACAGCTCTGAGTGAGTCTCAAAAGCAAGTGAATGCGATGAATGATCGCATCAAGTACCTGGAAGGACAACTGAAAAATACAACAACCACAGCCACAACAGAAACTAGAGACCTGAAGGGACAAATAGATGCAGCTAAAGTGCAGGCAGAGACAGCCGCTAAGGACAGAGATGCTCTGAAACAGATGCTAGCGCAAACCAAAGAAGAGCTGCTCAAAGCCCAGAATGCTCAGGGGGAAAAGAGTACAGCTTTAAGCGATGCTCAAAAGCAAGTAAATGCGATGAATGATCGCATCAAATACCTGGAAGGACAACTGAAAAATACAACAACCACAGCCACAACAGAAACTAGAGACCTGAAGGGGCAAATAGATGCAGCTAAAGTGCAGGCAGAGACAGCCGCTAAGGACAGAGATGCTCTGAAGCAGATGCTAGCGCAAACCAAAGAAGAGTTGCTCAAAGCCCAGAATGCTCAAGGAGAAAAGAGTACAGCTCTGAGTGAGTCTCAAAAGCAAGTGAATGCGATGAATGATCGCATCAAGTACCTGGAAGGACAACTGAAAAATACAACAACCACAGCCACAACAGAAACTAGAGACCTGAAGGGACAAATAGATGCAGCTAAAGTGCAGGCAGAGACAGCCGCTAAGGACAGAGATGCTCTGAAGCAGATGCTAGCGCAAACCAAGGAAGAGCTGCTCAAATCCCAGAATGCTCAAGGGGAAAAGAGTACAGCTTTGAGCGATGCTCAAAAGCAAGTAAATGCAATGAACGATCGCATCAAATACCTGGAAGGACAGCTCAAAAATGCGACAACCACAGTTACAACAGAAACTAGAGACCTGAAGGGACAAATAGATGCAGCTAAAGTGCAGGCAGAGACAGCAGCTAAGGACAGAGATGCTCTGAAGCAGATGCTAGCGCAAACCAAAGAAGAGCTGCTCAAAGCCCAAAATGCTCAAGGGGAAAAGAGTACAGCTTTGAGCGGTGCTCAAAAGCAAGTAAATGCGATGAATGATCGCATCAAATACCTGGAAGGACAGCTTAAAAATACAACAACCACAGCCACAACAGAAACTAGAGACCTGAAGGGACAAATAGATGCAGCTAAAGTGCAGGCAGAGACAGCCGCTAAGGACAGAGATGCTCTGAAACAGATGCTAGCGCAAACCAAAGAAGAGCTGCTCAAAGCCCAGAATGCTCAAGGGGAAAAGAGTACAGCTTTGAGCGACGCTCAAAAGCAAGTAAATGCAATGAACGATCGCATCAAATACCTGGAAGGACAGCTTAAAAATACAACAACCACAGCCACAACAGAAACTAGAGACCTGAAGGGACAAATAGATGCAGCTAAAGTGCAGGCAGAGACAGCCGCTAAGGACAGAGATGCTCTGAAACAGATGCTAGCGCAAACCAAAGAAGAGCTGCTCAAAGCCCAGAATGCTCAAGGGGAAAAGAGTACAGCTTTGAGCGATGCTCAAAAGCAAGTAAATGCAATGAACGATCGCATCAAATACCTGGAAGGACAGCTTAAAAATACAACAACCACAGCCACAACAGAAACTAGAGACCTGAAGGGACAAATAGATGCAGCTAAAGTGCAGGCAGAGACAGCCGCTAAGGACAGAGATGCTCTGAAGCAAATGCTAGCGCAAACCAAAGAAGAGCTGCTCAAAGCCCAGAATGCTCAAGGGGAAAAGAGTACAGCTTTGAGCGATGCTCAAAAGCAAGTAAATGCGATGAATGATCGCATCAAATACCTGGAAGGACAACTGAAAAATACAACAACCACAGCCACAACAGAAACTAGAGACCTGAAGGGGCAAATAGATGCAGCTAAAGTGCAGGCAGAGACAGCCGCTAAGGACAGAGATGCTCTGAAGCAGATGTTGGTTCAAACTAAAGAAGAGCTGCTCAAAGCCCAGAATGCTCAAGGGGAAAAGAGTACAGCTTTGAGCGATGCTCAAAAGCAAGTAAATGCGATGAATGATCGCATCAAATACCTGGAAGGACAGCTTAAAAATACAACAACGACAGCCACAACAGAAACTAGAGACCTGAAGGGACAAATAGATGCAGCTAAAGTGCAGGCAGAGACAGCCGCTAAGGACAGAGATGCTCTGAAACAGATGCTAGCGCAAACCAAAGAAGAGCTGCTCAAAGCCCAGAATGCTCAAGGAGAAAAGAGTACAGCTTTGAGCGATGCTCAAAAGCAAGTAAATGCAATGAACGATCGTATCAAATACCTGGAAGGACAGCTTAAAAATACAACAACCACAGCCACAACAGAAACTAGAGACCTGAAGGGGCAAATAGATGCAGCTAAAGTGCAGGCAGAGACAGCCGCTAAGGACAGAGATGCTCTGAAGCAGATGCTAGCGCAAACCAAAGAAGAGTTGCTCAAAGCCCAGAATGCTCAAGGAGAAAAGAGTACAGCTCTGAGTGAGTCTCAAAAGCAAGTAAATGCGATGAATGATCGCATCAAGTACCTGGAAGGACAACTGAAAAATACAACAACCACAGCCACAACAGAAACTAGAGACCTGAAGGGACAAATAGATGCAGCTAAAGTGCAGGCAGAGACAGCTGCTAAGGACAGAGATGCTCTGAAGCAGATGCTAGCGCAAACTAAAGAAGAGCTGCTCAAAGCACAGAATGGTCAAGGAGAAAAGAGTACAGCCTTAAGTGAAGCTCAAAAACAAGTCAATGCGATGAATGATCGCATCAAATACCTGGAAGAACAGCTAGGCAGGGGAAACGATGAGATAAAAACTCTAACAGAAAGGTTAAAAAATAAGGAAGAAAATACAATCGCAAAAATAACGCTTATTAATGAAAGTCGTAGGGTTAGCAAGGAAAATCAAGACCTGAAAGATCAGGTAGAGACAGCCGCTAAGGACAGAGATGCTCTGAAGCAGATGTTGGTTCAAACTAAAGAAGAGCTGCTCAAAGCACAGAATGGTCAAGGAGAAAAGAGTACAGCCTTAAGTGAAGCTCAAAAACAAGTCAATGCGATGAATGATCGCATCAAATACCTGGAAGAACAGCTCAAAAATACCACGACTACAGCCACAACAGAAATCAGAGATTTGAAAGGGCAAATAGATTTAGCAAAGGCGAAGGCCAGGGAAGATACAAGTGCTGCTAAAGAGCAGGTAGATTCAGCCGCCAAAGACAGAGACGCCCTGAAGCAGATGTTAGCGCAAACCAAAGAAGAGTTGCTCAAAGCTCAGAATGCTCAAGGAGAAAAGAGTACGGCTCTGAGTGAATCTCAAAAGCAAGTGAATGCGATGAATGATCGCATCAAATATCTGGAAGAACAACTGAAAAATACAACAACCACAGCCACAACAGAAACTAGAGACCTGAAGGGACAAATAGATGCAGCTAAAGTGCAGGCAGAGACAGCAGCTAAGGATAGAGATGCTCTGAAGCAGATGCTAGCGCAAACCAAAGAAGAGTTGCTCAAAGCCCAGAATGCTCAAGGAGAAAAGAGTACAGCTCTGAGTGAGTCTCAAAAGCAAGTGAATGCGATGAATGATCGCATTAAATACCTGGAAGGACAAGTTAAAACAACCACAGAAGCCACTCAAAAATCCCAAAGCGATGCTATAACCGAGCTAATCAAGAAAAAGGATAGAGAATTTGAAATTGGAGAAAAACGCGCAGTAGATGATGCGGTATCGAGGGCCATAGCGGCTGAGCAAGCAAAGGCAGGTCAATTAGCGAAGAGCTTGCAAAACGATCTGGATAAAGCTCGGGCAGAAAGAGATCAAGCTCGTCAAGCCGCTAAAGATCGCATCAACCAGCTAGAAAATCAACTGAGAACTGTTAATCTAAAACCCGCAACAACGGAGCAGCCAGAAAAAGGAGCGACAGGTGGCAATGGGTCGAATAAAAATGAAGAACAGGCGAAACCTCCTGCTCAGAAGACTATCGAAGAAGCCAGACAAGACGAACTTGATCGGTTGAAAGAGATCTATGCTAAATACCCAGAATTATATCCATCATTTCTTAATGAAATGGAAAAATACGCATCCCAAAATGATCCTCAATATAGGTACATGTTTAATTGGATCTATACAACAACTGGGAAAGTTAATTTGGTAGAATATCTAGATGAGAAAAATCTTGTAAATGACTATCTTTCGCTAGCTAGTAAGGTTTATGGTCTAAATGAAGGTAACAAACCAAGAGTAGAAGACATAAAAGGCGCATTAAATAAAGAGCTTGATCGTTTAGGTCTTCAATACAGTCTTAGGGATAAGTGGTATGATCAAAGCTGCCAAGGCGAAAATTGCGGAAAAAGGTGGGGAGAAGGTAGCACGTCCCTATATGCTTTACTGGTTCGCCCCTATCAGATGGTGCTTAATATTTATGAGGCTGATCAAAATAAAAACAACAATGAAACGAATAAAGAATCTACAACCGAACAAAAACCAGAAGAGAAAGAGCAAATAGTTGCAGCTACTACCAAAATCAACGATGATATCGAAGCTAGAAGGCGGAAGGCTCATAAAAATCTAATTGAAATCGAGAATAGTTATCCTGTTGTAAAGGAATTTTGGAAAACAAATAAATATCATCTGAATTATTTAAAAGTAAACGGAAAGGAGTATCTGCATGCACCTTTTCAACACGAAGCTTATTGGGAGGCACTTCTTATAGAGATAGAGAAATATAGTCCAGAGGAGCGGCAACAATTTATTGACTATGCGCGTAAAGCTTTACAAATTGGTGACAATGTCGAATTAAGTGCGAGGGGGGGGTATGGGAACTTGCAAATGATTAGAAGCAGCCTAGGTCTAGATATTAACAATAAGTGGGCAGGCGATTCGTGCGGAGATGAGTCTTGTGGCATAAAATGGGGTGAAGATAGAGGTAATGTCACGTCATTAACGAATTTGTTGGATCACGCTCAGGCTATTCTCAACGCGTTGAGCAGGGCTAGGCTACAAGGTATTGCCACACAAGTCACGGAGTCTGAGAGTGCTTGTACGCAACAAAGCCGAATTGTTGATAACATCAAATATCTCAATGAAACTTATCCCTGGGTCTTGGACTTTTATTTAAGTGCAACAAAGAATAATGGCAAACTAACTAATAAAAACTTCAAAGAAAAATTTAAAGAATGGGAGCCTCAATCAACAGCGTGGTACAGCAAGCTCCCGGTAATAAATTATTTTACAAATTGGTACTATAAAAGATATGTTTTCGATTATGAACTGAAGAACTGGTTTATTTTAGCGACCGAGGGCTATGATTTAAACGATAAAACAATTACTGAATTTCAACTATCTAATGCGGTAAGGTTGTGGTCGGTTCGTGTGAATGGGTTGTTGAGGGGCTCAAATTGCACTAATGGAAGTAACCTACAAGAATTTCAGAATATGGTTCTTTCACTTTATGACAGTTCCGCTGGTTCATTGAATTTAAAAAAAGATTGATAGTGATTGTTGATTATTGAATTTTTAATGTCTCATGGTGTTGATCATAAGTTTGGGTCTGGTTCTTTATACTGCCTTAAAGCATTTCTGCTAGCATGAATATTCTTGCAAAAGGAGAGTTAGGGAGACATAACCTTTTGTAGGAGTTTTCTTCATGAAGCAGTTTATTTTTTTTCTTCTCATGGTTGGAGCGTTATTGGTCGCTACAACACCTCTCAATAGTGCCCACGTGATGACTTTTTCTGATCCAAATAAAATGACAGCAGAGATGCGTGCGAGTTTGGGTGTAGCCCTATCAGCAGGTACATGCATGCACATAGACACCTTCTCTGATCGAACGATAATCACCTTTGGTGAAGGTGAGTGTCAGGAATGTGTTGCTGAGGATGTTGTTTTGCTTTCAACGCTGCTGCCAAGTGTATTAAACGCTTTCCCTGAGGATGTGACTTTTGCTGATCATGTAGCCGCCTATATGGATAGGGTTGAAGCTAAGCTGGGTGGTGATGAAAAGACGCGTGAGGTTTCCACAATAGCGCGTGGAATACGTTTGGGGGTACCAGCTATAGTTCTGAGGAATTATGCGGAATTTGATCAATTTTTAAGGGTTAACAAGATTGATCATGCAATGCGTCGGTTTGGTCATAAGGTTGAGGTAGATCTTTACCGTTATGGCATGCCTAAGATTATGGTGGAGGGCAAGCCTATGCAGTGGGGAGCCATACGTTCTAGGTTATCTGTTCGCAGTGATAGCAAATTAAATGGGTGGATCTACACAGAACAGGGGCTTGTCGAGTCAAAGGGTGTTGGGGATTGACGTGCTGCTACCGCAGCACTGATTTTATTTTTTTATTCCCAGGGTCCCGGACTGGAGGACGCTGCCGCGTCCCCAGGTCGGGGCTACAGGGAAAATTGCTGCTACCGCAGCAAAACTCTACCGCGACACGAGAACACACCACCGGCAGTCTTGGGACCGCGTCTGCATAAAAAAAATACACTGACTTGTGGTTTTTGAGAATAGCTCTTAAACTGCTGTGACTAATGAATAGGTGTGATGTTGTGAAAGCGTGGTTGTTGTGTTTACTGTTTTTGTGTGTGTCTTGTGGAGCGCGTTCTCAGGAGGATTTTCAGCAAGAGGGACAGCGTATCGCCAAGGAGCTAGCCAACGAGCTTCAGCGCATTCGTACGCGCGATGAATTGGTTGCAGCAGCTCCTAGCCTTACACGGCGCTTTGATGAGTTGGTCGATGTTATGATTGCGGCTCGTCAGTATCAACAGCAACATGCATGGGAGGAGGTTCCAGAACTTTCTAGCGATGGTGTACAGCTCAATGTGCGTTTACAGATAGAGCTACAGCGCGTCTTCAACCTGGATGGCGGGCGAGAGTTGATCGAGAAGTATCAGGAAGCTAGCCTTAACCGTCTAGATGCTTTTGAAAAGCAGCTTGCGAAGAAGCGTGCTGCTATCCCTTAAACAGACTATCAAAACTGTCTTTGTGTTTTTCTAGGTGCCCATGATCGGTGAGTTCCTGAAAATGCAGTGGTGCAGCGGTGACATAACCGCGCTCAAGCCAGTAGATATCGCTCTCTTCATGTTCTTCGAATACAGCCCGTCGAGAGCCTAACCAATAGTAGGAATGTCCTTCGCTGGGATGCATACGCTCATCTGGATTTTCGGTCCAAAACTGTTTGCCTTGACGAGTGAGCTTGAGTCCTCGATATCCTGCGAGTGGAAGTTCGGGAAAATTAACGTTTAAAATAGAACCAGTGGGTAGTGGATGGGCTAGGACGTGGTCTACAACAAGCGGAATGATAACCTCTGCTGGCTCATAGTTGGGTCGATCGTAGTCTGCGGTTGAGAATGCAATCCCTGGGATGTCCCGCATGACACCTTCAATAATTCCTGCTACAGTGCCGCTGTAAAGGACATTTCTGCCAGCATTGGATCCGCGGTTGATACCAGCAATGATAAGGTCAGGAGGAGTCGACAAGATTTTGCTGCAGGCTAGTTTGACGCAATCCGCTGGAGTTCCTGTTACGGAGAATGCTTGGGTGGAATCGGGCCAATCGATTTGCTGCACTTGTAGTGGAGTGCGTGTGGTGATGGATAGGCCTACGCTAGATTGTTCAGATTGAGGGGCCACGATAGTAATGGTGAAGTGCGGACTTAGAGCTTTCCAAAGATGTCTGAGGCCAAGAGCATGGATGCCATCATCATTGGTAAGAAGGAGGTGTCTTTTTTTTTGCATTGTTAGTGTCCTTTATGTGTTTTAGAGGTAATTGCAGAAGTCCGATTTTCCGAAGTCAATTTCCTGAAAATCGGATGCCGGTGAAGAGAGAGTCATTCCCTTCCCAGGCCCGAAGGGTCGATATTGCAACAGGCCATGGTATATGCCAAAACGGTTTTAGCAGCCTGTAGGGCTGCCATAAAGCGCATGCATAAATGGTGTTTGTAAACTGGCGTCTTGTAGCAGTCCTTCAGACTGCGAAATCCCTTCCTGGCATATACCATGGCGATGCCATGGCCTGTTGCAATATCGACCCTTCGGGCCTGGGAAGGGAGAAAAGCCTGTCTTTCCAGACTGGATAGTGCCATACCACTTAAGCTCTCTAGAATCGCCTTCTCACAAAAAAAGGTAACCTTTTTTCCCGAGAATCGATTCTCAAGGGCTCAAATAATTTTGCAATTACCTCTTTATGTCCTTTTCGTCCTTTAGTCCATCTAAGAGCGACACGCACTCCAAAGCGCTGCGCGCCGAGAGACAATTGTAAGTCGTTATGTGTGGTCATAGATGCTGGTTGCTCTACAAGGTTAATAGATGTATTCGCCCGCAATATCGCGTTTATCATGGCCATCCAGGACGTGGAAGATCCGCAGCTTTGCTAGTGTAATTGGCGAAAGCTGCCCGATGGGGATAAAGACGATTTTCTTGCCGAAACGTTTGGCAAAGCTTTTAATTTGGCTGCGAGGTGGTGTCGCTGCGACATAAACGACGACGGGCTTAACAGCATAATCGATTGCAGCGACGAGGAGAACCTCTGCCTTAGTACGCAGATCCTGATAGTCTGGATCAGACCATACATCAAACATACGTCGAGGTGGGTAAGACATGAGGAACCCACCATACTCGCAGCGGCTGATGCCTGGTCCAACGACATTCTGGGCTAGTGGTGTGGCATAAAAGGCCATATCAGACTCCTGACTATGCTCTCCAAGCCAAGTCGTTCTCCAGGCGTACTTCTCTTCGCGTAGCGTTTTGTCGTCATTCTTGTCCTCGTCGAAGATGATGACGACAGAACCCACGCCTCCTGGAGGTTTGCCAGGGGCTTTGATGTAGAGTTTGCGCTCATGCCAGTGGCGGATTGTTTCACGTGTGTCTATGCCATCTTCTAGGCTGGTAGTAAAGGGAAGGGTACGAGCGCCTTCTTCGGTGAGAATCTGGGTGCCCTTCTTTTGGAGGAATTGACCAAAACGTTCGACCACAACATCTTCAGGAGGGTAGGAGCAAATCGTAAAGGGTCCCGGAGGTTGAAAACGAAATTTCGACCGGTCTTTGCGGCGTTCGCGAAACATGCTGCCTTTACGGCGTGGTTCACGAAGGTGAAAGCGGAGGATTTTGCTGTGCCCCCAGATGTCTTCAATCGAGAGGTTGAGCTCATTTAGCCCATCTACATTATGCAGGTAGGGATAGGCGGTAGCTAGCTGCCATACCTCATAGGCGTAGTTGTGGTCGACACAACCCTTTGCTGATGTGAGAAGCTGATAGAGGTCCGGCATCAACTTGTCGTATAGCAGGGCATAGTTGCGGACAAACTTCATCATGTTGCGCATATTGTAGCCTGGGAATTCGCAACCTGTATTTTCGGTGTAGGCGACTGCCGAGTGTTTGTAGAGTTGATAGATGAGCTTTTGACGATCTGGAGGGAAGTTGAAGGATAGGTGTGAGCTCGAATCGGATGGTTCATGAAGATATTGCATCAGTAGATGACGCGATTCCTCATAGGCTAGAGACACAAAAGCTGGTTCGGCTAGGACCTCGCGGCACGACTCTTCAGTGATCGTGGCGATCTCTACGACGGGGCGTTGTACATGTTGCAAATCGGGGAAGGAATCGCGCGTGGTTAGCTTTAGGACATCTTCGACATGATACATGCCACCGACGAAGAGGACCTTGTCATATTGCAAGGAGAGTTCTTTGAGACGCCGAGCCATGTACAATTCACGCTGTTGGTCTAGGGTGCTTTTGCTGGTGCCTTTACTGCAGATCGAATGGCGGTAGGCTTTGTAGTAGGCCTCTAGACCGATGCGTTGAATAGCATAGGGATCTGGAAGACCCTCACGGATCTCTGGATAGTTATTGACGTCTAGATCGATGCAAAAGGCCGGTCGCTGTGCTTCTAAGGCACTGCGCATCGCTTCGAAAGCACCATCACAGGGTTCACTTAGGTAGAAGACGGGTTGCCGATCAGGGTCATAGGTGCACACAACGCTGATGTCAGGAAGGCGTGAGGCAGCGTGCAGCAGCTGCAGATGCATGGTTTCGGCGAGTTCGACAGCTACACAATCTGGATTGATCGCTTCAAAGACCATTTTGACATGCGCGGCCATTTCCATGTTGTAATGGACGATCGGCACGGCATAAATGTTGTCCTTCTGTAGATAGAAGATGTTGTCGTCGTTCATAGATACCGTTATAGGACGTGCGCAAGGGCTTCATCACCTAGGGTCATCACGATAGCTTGGCGTAGGAGGTTTTCAATATTCCTTGGATCGGTAGTGTTTAGGCTCTTGATGCGCTTAGCGGCATAACGCGCAATGTTGATGCCGTCGCGAATGGTGTAATTTTCGTTAGCCGTATGGGCACGTTGCAGGAAGTTCACCACGTAACTCATGATGTGTTCATCAACGAAAGGTAGGTTTTCGCGTAGGATGCGGCGTTCTTCTTCAGCCTCTGGGAAGTCGAGGTAGATTTGGGGTTGGAGACGGCTGTGGATATATTCCGGAATCTCAAACGTAGAGGCATCGTCATTCATCGTTACACAGATGCGAAACTCTTCGTTAGCTTTGATCTTAAGGCCCGCTACAATAGACTCGATATAGCGACGGGTATCTAGCAAGGGTGCTAGCGAAGCCCAGGACTTTTCGCTCATGCGGTTAGCTTCATCCAGGATACATACACCACCACGGATCATCGCCGTTACCAGGGCAGAGGCAACATAGCGAATACCGCCGTTTTGGTCGATGACAGGAGTGATGAGGAGGTCTTCGGGACGCGTATCCATGGTGCATTGGAAGATGTAGACATCTTTACCGATCTTCTTGGAGGCTGCATAAGCGAGGGTTGTTTTACCCACACCAGGCTTACCGATGAGACGGGGATTAAGAGGGAGGTCGTCCTTGTCGATGACAAGCCATGCGGCGAGAAGTTGGTCCATGACATCGCGCTGGCCGATCCACTCGAAGCCTAGCTCATCGGGAAAGCCTAGAGCGATTTCGACACCTTGAATATTGATTTTGCTTTCATGTTCGTATTTTTCGTTCATGGCCCTTTCCTTGTTTAAGGAATCAGTATACGTTATGAGCGATTAACGATGAAGGAGGAAGGTAGTCATGGAATAGTAACTCAAAAGTTGGCTGGCGCATTATGGGTCACGGGATTATGGGTCAGTACACCCAGAAGCCATGCGACAAGTACATCGCCTCTATCGTGCCATTTGTGAAGTGAGTTCAGAACGTCAGTGGGAAGTCATAGTCGAAGTCCTACGCATAATCCGGCCTTATTCACCTTTGCGGTCAGTTTTCGGTCGACTGCAAAAGGATCGTCTGTCGCGTTTTGCTCCTCGGACATAGCTGGCGCTATGCCCTCGTCACAAACCACGACATCCGACCTTTTTCGTCCGACCGAAATTCTGACCGTAAAGGTGAACAAGGCCCATAATCCGACCTCAGGCGGATGTTGCTGCATGCCTCTGTAGTCGCTAAAATAAAAATAGCATTTAACAGTAGTGTACTATTGCAAAAGATGTTGAGTGCTAGCGTTGCCTATCGAGGGCTGATGAGGGATATGGTCCAAACCATCATTCAGCATAAGGGGTATTCCGTACACTCGTTTGCTCAAGCTTGCGTAGATATTGCGCTTCATTCCACACCAAAGTCCGTTTTTAGGGCAGCAAGCACTTTTTCTGAATATCTTTCACCGGAGGAATTTGCTAGTCTAGTTTCTAACGTTGCTATCAAAAAGGTGCAGACTCGCACCCTCCCTCTAGATTAGATTTTCATGCCCCTCAATGTCCAATCGCCCACCGGAGAGAATTTTGGTTGGTTTATCGAGCGCCTTGCGAGTGCCTAATCGTAGGCCTGCATTGGCGACATTACTGCGTGCATGCGGGTACATGTTTTCGATTTTTTCTAACAATTCGTCGACCTGCTTGCGCATGGAATTTTGGCCTACCGGGCAGCGACACATGATGCGCGCAAAACCCTGTTGTTCGGCGAATTTACGGATATCTGCTTCGGTCGCATAGATCAGGGGTCGCAAAATAGTCACCCCATAGGCGTGCATGGTGATTTTGGGCTGTATCCCTTCAAATGAACCCTTGTGAAAGAGGTTCATCAAAACGGTTTGAGCATTATCATCGCGGTGATGGCCAAATGCAATCGTATCTACATTGACTTCTCTAGCAGCTTGGAACAAGAGGCGCCGCCTTTCTCGAGAGCAGCTGTAGCATTCCAGAGTCTCGAGTTCTTGATGGGATTCGCGAACAATAAAATTGATGTCGAGTTGGTTGCAAACTTCTTGAAGATAAGGGATGTGTACTCCTGCACCGCAGGTAAAGGTACCGCCTACGTGAATGGCATGAATTTCTAGATTTGGAAAACCATGACCGGAGATGGCTTTGAGGAGAAATAGGAGTGAGAGGCTATCTTTGCCTCCGCTGAGCGCCACCGCTATCCGTGTGATGCCGGAAAGCATGTCAAACTCATGAAGAGCTTTGCGCATCACGCTCTCCAATCGACGTCCCAAAGGGGTCCAAGGTGGTCGAGCGATCCGAATTTCCATTAAGCGTACGTTTTTCTTTATTAAAAGGTATAGCATAGGCTATAATCTCTTCTTACACAAGCGAAAACATTCTAATTTAGTCAGAGGCCTTATGGCAGAGAAAATAGGTAGAAACGACCCTTGTCCTTGTAATTCGGGGAAGAAATATAAGCATTGCTGCTTAAAAAATCAGAAGCCTTTAGGCAAAAGACGTTTTAAGGCTACTGTTTTAAATGGCAAGGCGATGCAGGCTAACCAAGAGGTTACTTCAGAAGCTACAGCTCTTGTTGAAGAAGAAGGGCCAGATCTTATTGCGCGTGTTCATCCTGCAGTGGACGACCAATAAAACCTCTTAAGTTGAGGAACATTGGTGTTTTCTGTTTACACAAACCATCGTGGCGGACCCCTGTGGCGCAGTCATTCCATGACTGCGGATGGACCAATCCGTTGCGACTGTGGAGACGTGGAAAGCAACGTTTTACGTGAAGCAAACGGAATCTGTTTCAACCGTCCTCCGCAGTCATGGAATGACTCCGCCACAGAGGAAATCGCGCCAGTCAACCTTTTGAGGGCCTTATTCACCTTTGCGGTCAGTTTTCGGTCGACTGCAAAAGGATCGTCTGTCGCGTTTTGCTCCTCGGACATAGCTGGCGCTATGCCCTCGTCACAAACCACGACATCCGACCTTTTTCGTCCGACCGAAATTCTGACCGTAAAGGTGAACAAGGCCCTTTTGAGTTACTTGGGTCGCAAGCGATCGCACTTCAGAGTCTTCAGAGCGCTGCGCGCGTGTTATTTAGCTAACATTTAAGTCCTTACGTCCATTTGGTAAAAAGAACTGTCTCTTCTTTTATTTTCATTACATAATAACGTGCAATATATTTATTTTACAGACAATATGAAAATGATTATTAGTTTTGTGCTATAATTTGTTTTATAGCTTATAATTATTTTTTAATGTCTGTTGTGGTTTATTGTAGCGGCGAGGTGGGTAATTATGCTGTTTAGATTTATCCCTTTAGACCAACGCTTGCTATTTGATGCTAGCATAGCGGCGATAGTGGCTCATGCGCACCACGATGCATTGGGCCAATCTGCGGGTGATACTGCTGCGCCCGCTCCTTTGGCAATATCAGATACAAGCAATTCCAGTCATGAGTCAGTGCCAGTATCTCATCAAAAGGCAATCCCTTCTCCAAATGCAACAGCGACAAACTCTGGTGGCGAGTCTCATTCCGACCCACATTCTCATGCGCATCAGCCCGTGAACGTGCTGGTCGTTGCATCGGATATTCCTAATTTGCAGCAGTTTATTGCTGCGGTGAATAAGGATACTGTCGTCGTCACTTATAATGAACAGACAGCTACCTTGGCGGATATTAGCAACTCTATTTCAGCTGCTTTGAATGGACGCACAGCCAGTAGCATCGGATTTGCCAGTCATGGCGAGGCTGGTCAATTTGTACTCACTCAGAATGTCACTGTTGACGCCAATACGATGGCTTCTAATGTCGCTTTGCAGCAATTTTGGCAAGAGATCGGCAATATGGTTCAAACAGGCGGTCAAGTCGACCTGCTGGCCTGCTTTGTAGCTCAGGGGAATACGACCGAGCTGACACAGGTCGACACAATGCTAAATACAAACCAGGATGGTCATAGCAACATCACACTGGCTGCTTCAACTGGGCTGGTAGGTAACCCAGCGGGGGGAGGGAGCTGGTACTTGTCCTATGGCGGTGTGAATGTCACTAATCTCTATTTTAATCCCACGGCCCTGAGTCAGTGGACTGGCGAGCTGACAGGTGTCAGCATTTCGGGTACGGTTTTTGAAGACCCTAATGCCACTGGAACGATGACTGGTGCAACAACACCACCGAGTGCTGTCACCGTCTACCTCTATCAAGATGTTAATAGTACTGGAATTCCAGCTTCTAATGATCCGCTCGTGCAGACAGTGACGACGACGCTAACTTCGGGATCCCAGGTTTATACGTTTAACAACGTTACGCCTGGAGACTATTTTGTTGTTGTCAAGTCGATCTCTGTTACGCCTTCTGAGGGTTTAAATACTGGGGCGGGAACACCTTGGGCGACGGAAACTTATGGTCCTGCCGGAAGTGTTCTGTACAACGGAAGCTCATATACCTTTACAAGCTCTGCTGGGGCCGTCTTTGGAGGAGAAACGCCATCTACACCGGATGCTCCCGGTGGTTCATCCCCAGTAGGTGCAACAAGCATTGCTGATGTTGTTGTCAGTTCTTCAAATATCACTAATGAAAACTTTGGGTTTAGCTTTAGTGCCATCGTTAATACGAACAATTCCTCGCAAGGTTCCCTGGCGCAATTCATCGATAATAGCAACGACCTCAAAGGAACACAAGCCAGCGAGTTTCACATTGGGACAGTGGGGTCGTCGCAAACGATTAGCCTTAGCAGTATATTGCCAAATGTCACCGATGCAGTAACCTTGAATGGCTATACCCAGGGTGGCGCAGGCGACTCTGGAGCTCCATTAATCAGTATCATTGGTAACAGCGCTGGTTCAGGAAATGGCATCGACATCACTTCCACAGCAACAAATAGCATGGTCTTAGAATTTTCCATCAGTGGATTTTCCAGCTCAGAGATTGCAACAGCAGGTAATAATGCTACCATTGAATATAACTATATTGGCTTGGAGCTTAATGGCACAACTGCCAATTCTCAAAGTAGCAATGGTATCCTCATTAGTAGTGGAACAGGTGATCATGTAGAAGAAAACGTGGTTTGGAGTGCTGGTACCGGCATCGATATGACGGGAGGCAGCGCGGTGATCCTCTCAAACCTCATTGGAACGACATATACTGGCGATCAGGCTGCTGGAACGAGGGGTGCAAGTACCACCGGTGTATTGATATCGGGTGTTACTTCCGTTACTGATATCACCGACAACACCATTGCTGATTGGGCAACGGGAATTTCTCTCTCTTCAGCGTCAAATATCGTCATTTCAGGAAATGATATCGGGTTAAGCAACAACCTGATGACATCAATTGCTAATGGTATTGACATACTCGTTCATTCATCTAGTCTTGTCAATATTGGTGGACCATCTATAAGTATGAACTCCATCTACAACAGTGTTACCTATGGCATTGATGAAACGGGCACAAATTCCGGAATCTCTATCCGCGAAGACGCTTTCTACAATAATGGAAGTGCAAACCTTATAGGAGCACCTAATGACAATCTGACTCTTACTAGCGTGGTAGCTATATCAGGTGGATTGCAGATTACTGGCACCCTGAGTGGTGACGCTTCCGCTACATCCTATTATATCGATTTTTACACTTCTCCAGCTGCGATATACTATTTTGGGACGGCTACCGTAACGACTAATGGTTCTGGTGGTGCTAGCTTTATGGATACGATTACCACTGGAGAGACACCACCATCTGTCGTAGCGACAGCCACCAATGAGAACAACCCTTCAAACACATCACTATTTTCCCAAGCAAAAACGGTCATAGAACCGCCTGTGGTAAATAATCAATTTTTTAGCACCCCTGTAAATGATTCTCTAGGGACTGTAGTAGGTACCGAAGCAGTAACTGATAACAATCCTAGCGCTGTTTTGAGTTATTCGATGACAGGAAGTAGTGCCTTTAGCATTAATTCCTCGACCGGAAAAATTACAGTATCTGGTGCGCTTAATGAAACAAATAGTCCTTATGACTTGACGGTTACGGTAACAGACACCAATGATAATTTGAGCACTACCGCTACTACTACTATAACGGCAACCTCTTCACCTATAACCGCTCCAAATGAGTCCTTTCAAATTCCAGGCAATGATTCAGTAGGTACAGTTATAGGTTCTGTTACCGATACAGACCCAAATGGTGGTACTCTGGCTTATTCCATTACCGGTGGGAATACAGGGAGTGCCTTTAGTATTAGTTCTGGAGGAAGCCTTTCGGTTGCTAATACCCTCAACCTGGCTAATAACCCCTACACCCTTACTGTTAAGGCCACGGATAGCTTTGGTGTTACGGCCTCTTCCACGGTGACCATCACTCTTGACCCATTGATTACAGGTAAGGTGTTTCTGGATTTGTATGCCGCCGGCACCGATCCTAATTCTACGTTTGCGAGTCCTACTCCAGTAACTGTCTACCTCTATAAGGACAATGGTGATAGGATTCCAGATGCTGCAGACACTTTAGTAGCCACCACCACGACTAATTCTGGAGGGCAGTACACCTTCGTTGAACCCGCAGGAACCTATTGGGTCGCCGTCAATTCGCAGACCTTCAGCGTCGATCTCAATTTGGTATCAGGGGGAACAGAACCTGTATCCGTTGAAAGCTATGGTCCCGCTGGAAGTGTTCTATACAATGGGACCACCTACACCTTCACAGCATCTGGTGGGCCTGTTTTCGGAGGAGAAACCCCCTCTATTCCTGATAATCCGGGTGGTTCCTCACCTGTAGGAGCAACAAGCATTGCAGAAGCCATTCTCACCCCGACAGCAAATATTACTAGCGAAGATTTCGGGTTTAGTCCTGACGAGATCAGTAATACCAATAACTCCGGACAAGGTTCTCTGAGGCAGTTTATTCTCAATGCTAACGCCCTAGCTTCAGAACAAACCTCTGAGTTTCGCATTGGAACCGCAGGGTCGCAGCAGATTATTACCCTCACCACCGCACTGCCAACCATTACCACTACCATCATGATGGATGGCTGGACACAAGATGGTGCAGGAACGACCTACACTGGAGTACCATTAATCAGTATTGTTGGTGATAACCTCACTGGCTCAGTAGATGGTATAGACCTTGGTTCTGGTTACCCAGGATCTGTAATTGAAGGATTCGCTATCAGTGGCTTTACCAATGCGGAAATTGAATCAGACAGTTACGGAATCACGATTAATAATAACTACATCGGCTTTGGCCTCAACGGAATCACCACAGATTCACGAAGCCTTTCTGGCATTCTATTCACTCCAAATACTGCAAATGATCAAACAGTCACATACAACCTGATTTGGAGTGCTAATACGGCTATCAACATGTCAGCCACATCTCAAGATGCCGTCATTGAGAATAACTATATTGGAACGACATTGACGGGCCTCACGGCAGCCGGGCCGATGGGTACTAATACTATAGGGATCGATGTAGGGCCTTGTGAAGACGTATACATTGAGAACAACGTGATTGATGATTTTGCAACGGGAATTTTCGCGGATAATGTGTTTGCAGGAATCGGTGCTACGATCACAAGCAATGACATTGGTGTAGGCTTTATGGGGGTGAACTCAATTCCTGATGGTATTGGCATCTATCTAAATTCAACTGACGAATTCAACATTGGAACAACAAACACATACGGTACAGTTCAGGCCGGTAATATTATCGCCAATAACACTGTCGATGGCATTGACGAAGTGGGTACCAATAACGCGGTCATTCGCTATAACTCTATGTATAACAACGCCACCCAAGGCATCTTAGGGTCATCGGGAGAGGTAAATATCACCAGCGCACAACTGGTGGCAGGTGGCATAGAGGTTTCGGGTACTTTAGTCGGCCTTACTCGCAATGGCGTCTATGATGTCGATTTTTACGCCAGCCCAGTGGCGGGTCCAGGATTAGGGCAAGGAAAGCTCTACATTGGCACTGATGTCTACACTGTTACTGCTTTTGGTACCCATGCCTTTAGCTATATGATAACCACCAGTACGACTTCTAGTTATATCTCAGCAACGGTAACCTCAACAGGTAATCAAATAGACAACAATACTTCTGATTACAGTAATGCTGAATATGCTGGGGTGTTGCCTGTAGTGACTCCTGAGTCCTTTACTATTCCAGTAAACACTGCTGTAAGCATACCAGTGGGTACGCTACCGGTAACCGATGGTAACCCTAGCCCAACGCTCTTCTATGCCATTACCGGAGGCGACACAGGCAATGCTTTTGCAATCAATAGCGCTACAGGACTAATCACAGTCAGCAACCCGCTTAATTTAACGAATAGTCCCTATAGCTTAACCATCACTGTCACAGACCAGTATGGCGAACAGGGTTCTGCTATAGCTACCATCACAACAACCTATTCACCCCTCACAGCTCCCAATGACTCATTTAATGTTCCGGTCAGTGCAGCTGTGGGTAGCGCTGTGGGTACTGTCGCCGATACTGACCCTAATGGGGGTACTCTCTCTTATTCCATCACCGGCGGTGATACGGGCAATGCCTTTCTCATCAATAGTTCTACAGGGCAAATTACTGTAAACAGTGGGCTAACTGTGGCCGATACCAATTACAGTCTTTCCGTTCAGGCGAGTGACCAATATGGCATTACAGCTACGTCTACGGCTGCTATCACCGTTACCTTCTCACCCATTATGGCACCCAATGACTCGTTTAGTGTTCCGGTTAATGCTGCTGTAGGAGCTGGTGTAGGTACGGTTACCGATACAGATCCTAATGCAGGAACACTCACGTACTCCATTACTGGCGGTGATACTGGCAATGCCTTTGTCATCAATAGCTCGACCGGACAGATCCAAGTAAACAGTGCTCTATCATTAGCTAACAGTAATTACAGTCTTTCTGTCCAAGCAACTGATCAGTATGGTATTACAGCTACTTCTACGGCTGCTATTACCGTTACTGATGTTACCCCAGTCGCTAATAATGATAGTTATACGGTAGAAACTAACAGTGTCTTGACCGTCACGGCAACCAACGGTGTGTTAGCAAACGACAGCAATTCGGGGGATGGCGAGACACTTAGTGCTGTATTAGTTTCACAAGCGACCAATGGTACTGTTAGTTTGAATAGCAACGGCTCCTTCACCTATACGCCTACTACTTCTAATTTTACGGGAACAGACACCTTCACATACAATGCTGAGAATCAAAATGGATTGTTAAGCACAACCCCAGCGACGGTAACCATTACGGTTATCAATTTGCCGATTCTTGCCAATAATGATAGCTATGCTACAGAAACGAATAACGTCCTTGCAGTATCGGCAACATCAGGCGTTCTGATTAATGATAGCAATAATGGTAACGGGGAAACCCTCACGGCAGTTCCTGAATTCATTACGTCAGGGAATGGTGGCGTCTTTAATTTGCAGTCTGACGGTAGCTTCACCTATACGCCAAGCCGAAACTTCACAGGCACAGACACCTTTACCTATCAGGATACCGATACAAGTCTACAGTTGAGCAATAGCGCTACAGTAAGCATCGTTGTTACTGACCAAAATCCCGTAGCCAATAGCGACAGCTATGCTACAGAAACGAATAGCGCTATCATAGTCGCAGCAGGCACAGGTGTATTATCCAACGATAGCAACTCAGGAGACTTTGAAGCCTTAACGAGTGCATTGACTGCGCAAGCAACGAATGGCGTGGTCACCCTGAATACGAATGGCTCGTTCACCTACACACCAAACCACGATTTCCAAGGCACCGATACTTTTAGCTATCAGGCTAAAAATGAAAATGGCCTGCTGAGCAATACGACTACTGTCAGCATTGTGGTAACAGACCAAAATCCAGTCGCAACAAACGACAGCTATGCTACAGAAACGAATAATGCCATCACAGTAGCAGTTGGCACAGGTGTATTATCCAATGATAGCAGCTCAGGAGACTCTGAAGTCCTAACGAGCACA
>CAVQMM010000002.1:0-16822 GCA_963713615.1 uncultured Chlamydiae bacterium | reverse complement strand
TGGGAAGAGGCTGACGCCTAGGATAGCCACTTCACCGGCTCAGTAACGTTTCGCATATAAGTCGGCAACCATAGGATGACCTCCTACATGATCTTATCTTGTTGACGTTGTTGCTGTTGTTCTTGCTTCTCTTCTTCTTGTTGGCGTTCCTTGTCCTCTAACTCTTCAAGTTCATCTTCGAGGTCTTCAAGGGCTTCTAGGATTGCTAGAAAGCAGTCGTCGCGATGTTGCGTGGATTTAAATACTTTATTGGCAGCGACTTCCCGGATAGCGTCGCGTAGTTGACTAAGAGCGATAATCTTGGCGATTAGCCATTTCTCAACACCTAGTTTAGCAGCCATTTGTAGGGCTTTATCTGAGGAGGGATAGCGGTCGGCGACGAATTCCATGAACTCCTTAGACATCAGCTCAAAGGTAAGGTGTTGTGGCATAGCTAGGCTATGCTGGGCGAATAGCTTTTGCATTAGGGCCATACGGCTCCTGAAGAAATGGTAGACCCCCAGGATAGCTTGCAGGGTTCTCGCTTCGTTTAAGAGGTTATGAAGAAATCCAGCAGGTATTGAGGGACCACCTGAGTTGAGGTCGGATCCTAGGGAGTGCATCATGAACTTGATCACTTTGGCCAGTTCTTTAAAGGCCCATTTGCTCGCTAGCTCACTAAATAACTGGTTGGCATCACGAGGGTTACCAGTGATGTCGCGGTAGAAGTCGCGGAGGGATGTTGGCGTACCGATTCCTTTGTCAGCAGCTTCACGAGCGATGACGCCCATGTTGCGGCCGGCAGCGACTTCTCTACCTCGTTGAGCATTGAGTGTTTCTTTGGCTGCTTTAATGTTAGCATTCAGACTACCTTCGGAGGTTTCTAACAAAAACTCCAACGCTTCATCAGCTAACGAAGGATCCTCGTAGAATTCTAGAACCTTTTTGAGAATCTCTTCAGCGGTGTCAGTAGGTTTAAGGTACTCCCGAAGCAGCAGCAACATCTTGGATTTGAGCTCAGGATTGCGCTGCTGGTACTGCGCTGCAAGGTTTTTCACCTGGCCAATGGGCATCATACGCGCGGCTTTCTCTGCGCCCATAGTAGCGCCCTGAACCTTCGTATAACGTACCTTTGCAGGCTTTCGGGTCGCGGCCATCCTGGCTGCAAAGGGATTGATCTTTTCAGCGTTATCTGCTTGGAATGCATCAGCGCTCGTTTCCCGCTGAGCACTCAGTTCTTTCGCTTCGTCGGTAGCTACTGACTTCATCGCGTCAATAGTGACATTGGACTGGGTGCTCATGATACTGCCTTGACCGGAAATGCCCATAACTCCCTCACTCTTCTACACGGTTAGGAAATCTGGATCCTCCCTAACGGTTGAATACGTATCTCAGGCACGATCTCCTGGTACGAGACGACAGACACATCAGGATATTCCATCTCAATAAGCTTGCGTACAAAGCGTCTGACGTCGATAGCTGTCAGCAACACGGGAGGTTGTCCTCCTGGAGGCGGTGGCACAACGGTATTGCGGATAGACTGCAGGATTAGCTGCACGGAATCAGGATCCAAGGCCAGGTATGAACCAGCGGAGGTTTGTTTAATGGCTCCGCGGACCATATCCTCGATTTCAGGATCCAAGATATATACCGAAAGCACAGACTGTCCCTGTGAGTACTTATAGCTCACATAGCGTTTAAGGGATGACCGTACATATTCAGTCAACAACACGGTATCTTTTTCTGTCTGAGCCCATTCCGCCAATGCTTCCAGGATTGTTCTAAGATCTTTGACAGAGATCTGTTCTTGTATCAATCGTTTGTAGATATCTGTTAGCTTCTGCAGCGGAATCAAACGCGTCACTTCTTTTACGAGGTCAGGGAAGGATTTTTCCATGAATTCGAGCATGGATTTGACTTCTTGAATACCCACAAACTCGTTTGCGTAGTGACGGAAGAAGTAGGAGAGGTGCAAGATAACGACTTCCAGGGACTTCCAAAACTTGATGCCCGCCTTGGTAAGAAGCTCTTCATATTGCTGTTCTACCCATAATGACGGCAGACCCAGTGAGTTTTTGTAACTGGTAAAGGGTAGGTTGTAGCGTTGGAGGTTTTCCTCTGATTCGTTGGTAAGGACGTAGTTTTGTAGGACTTTTCCGCGTACAACCGGGACCTCGTTGAGCTGAATACTGTATTCTTCGGGTTCTAAACTAGGCGCGTCGGTGCGCACGTGTACGCCGGGGTACCGCACGCCTAAGTCAGAATAAAGGGCCTGACGCATTTTGGGGATCATTTCATCGACAAAGCTACGCCCCTTCTGAGCTTGCCGGATCTCTTCACTAAGATGAGCGCCCGTTTCCAGGATTACCGGGAGGGTCAGTGCATAGCTATCGACACCACCACCAGTGATTGCACGGTGGCCTTTCACTTTTGTATCGGTACCAGTAGACATGCCACCACCACCACCAGCACTGGATATCGAGCCCCCACCCCCACCTCCGTTTCCACCCCCTGCACCACCAGAAATTTGGGCGGTTGCGTTAAGGGCATAACCAAGCATTCCTATGCAGGATGCTAGCAGGAAGAAAGGAGGTTTGGGAAAGCCAGGGATTAAGCCGATTAACACCAGAATGGCAGCGGCAAACATCAGGGCTTTGGGCTGCTTCAACATCTGCCCAGAGATCTCTTTACCAAGGTTGGCGTCGGCCGCTTCGCTAGATACCCGCGTTGTGACCATACCAGCGGAGATGGAGATTAGGAGGGCGGGGATCTGGGCAACCAGGCCTTCACCGATGGACAATAACGTATAGAGACCGGCAGCGTCCGCCATCTGCATTCCATTAACAGCAACGCCAATAACCAATCCACCGCAAATATTAATCATCGTAATGACGATACCCGCAATGGCATCACCCTTAACGAATTTCATAGCACCGTCCATCGCACCATATAGCTGGCTTTCTCGCTGGATGCCCGAGCGTTTCTCACGAGCTTGGTCTTGGTCGATGATCCCTGCACGTAAGTCGGCGTCGATACTCATCTGTTTACCAGGCATAGCATCCAAGGTGAAACGAGCCGCGACTTCAGCAACCCGTTCAGCACCCTTAGTGATGACGATAAACTGTACCAACGTGATGATCAGGAAGATAACGCCACCGACGATAAAATTACCGCCAACGACGAAGTGTCCGAATCCGAAGATGATCTCACCAGCATTAGCATGCAGGAGAATTTGTTTAGTCGTAGAGATGTTCAAGCCAAGGCGGTATAGGGTGGTGATCAGCAGCAGTGAAGGGAAGATGGACAGATGGACAGCGCTTGGGATATAGATGGCCACCATTAGCAAAGTGATAGATACCATCATATTGCCAGCGATAAGGAAGTCCAGGACAGTAGGGTTCATAGGTACAATCAGCATGCTGATAATACCGATAAGAATGATAGCCAAGGCAATGTCAGAGGAGCGAGAGATGTTCTCCATAGCTCGCTCGCCACCTAGGCGGGCGGAGATACCATCTAATGCAGTCTTCAGGAAGTTCATTGAACATCTCCATATTTCTCATGAGACCCCTCATCCAGTGATGCGAGCCATCTTAAAATTTCAGCAATTGCTTCGTAGGTGTCTTCAGGGACATATTCGTATATCTCGCCTTTCTCCCAAAGTTGGTGTGCCAGTGGCACATTGCGGAGGATAGGGATATTAAACTTCTCAGCCAACTTGATGATATTATCAGCAAGGATGCCGCTACCTAAAGCCGTGATGTAGGGGGCTGAATCGACTTCCCTGTCATATCCTAGCGCTATAGCGAGGTGGGTAGGGTTAGTTACCACCGCCTTAGCTCTTTTTACCCCGCCGGAAGGCCCTTCTGAGTAGGCGATTTCACGGGCAATTTCTTTACGCTTCCCTTTGATATGCGGGTCACCTTCCGAGTTCTTGTACTCTTGTTTCTGCTCAAACTTCTCCATCATCATCTCTTTACCGAAGTTATACTTCTGATAGGCAAAGTCAAAAACAGCAACGGCGATAAAGAAGAGCCCTACCTTCATGATGACTTTCATTAAAAAGAACTTAAATATCATTAATGAGGCAATGGTCGGGAGTGACACGGTCTTAATAAGTACAGGTATACTGTCGTACATCACCCCATAGATCAGGTAAGCCGCTATCGAGATCTTCAGTATCGACTTAATCAACTCCACTAGAGTCTTTACCTTGAACTTGGCTTTCAAGTTGTCGATGGGGTTGAACTTTTTGATATCAAACTTCATGGATTCCAGTGCAAAAACCGGGCCAACAGCCAAAAAGTTGATGACGACACCAACAGCCACAACCGCAGCTAAGATGGGTAAGCTAGCCATCAGGATGAGAAACAAACACTGTTCAAAGAGAGCGGGTAGAGCCGCCGAGAGGTCGTGCTGCTGGATCATATTGAAGGTGCCAATAAGAAATGTCGACATTTTGTTGAAAAGACTCTGAGACATATTGAGTGTGACACCGAGCGACACGATAAAAGTGAAGGCAGAAGGTAAGTCTTGAGACTTGGCCACCTGCCCCTTTTTTCGGGCATCGCGCAGTTTCTTAGCACTGGCTTTTTCGGTTTTTTCACCCATTATGAAAACCTCTGTAGTGAATTGATCTACAGACTTCTTCTATAATATAGTATATCTTAGAAATAGAGACGGTGTCAATAAAAACCAAATTTACCATATTAAGACAAATTTTACTAATTTTTTAGAAATCTCTGGAATCTCGATAGCTTTTAGGATATGCTTTTCCCCAGAGAGAACACAAGAAATACCAAGCGTGGTATAAATTATGGGGTATCAATTATGGCTGGACTTTCGTGCGGAATAGTAGGATTACCCAATGTGGGCAAGTCCACCCTTTTTAATGCCCTGACTTCCAATACGGCTCCGGCATCTAATTATCCTTTTTGTACCATTGATCCGAACGTTGGAATCGTGGAACTCATGGACAGTCGACTAAATATTTTATCGGGACTATCACATTCAAAAAAAATTATTTATGCGACAACGCAATTTGTTGATATTGCTGGCTTGGTAGAAGGTGCATCAAAAGGTGAGGGGTTAGGGAACAAGTTTTTGGCCAACATCCGAGATGTCGATGCTATAGTTCATGTTGTGCGCTGCTTCGAATCAGGTGATGTCATCCACGTTGCCGGAAAGGTTGATCCTATCCATGACATCGAGATCATCAATCTCGAGCTTCTATTGGCTGACCTACAGATGGCGGAGAACGCTATCGCAAGAGTAGAGAAGCAAGCTAAAGGGAAAAAGGAGCTCGCTGCGACCCTGGATTGCTTGAAGAAAGTCAAAGCGCACTTAGATGCTAACAAGCCCGCAAGAACGTTGGAGCTCACACCCGAAGAACAGGAGGCCATTAAGACTTATCCTTTCCTGACAGGCAAGAAGGTTTTATATGTTGCCAACGTATCGGAAGATGAGCTTCCCGGATATGAAAATCCTCTTGTCAAAAAGGTCATAGCCTACGCAGAGGCAGAGGGCAATAGTGTGATCCCTATCTGTGCTAAATTGGAAGAAGAAATTGCCCAGCTTCCGGTATCAGAGCGTCAGGAGTTTCTCAGCACATTGGGTCTTGAGGAGTCTGGCTTGCAACGCTTGGCCAAAGCTTCGTTTAATCTACTTGGTTTGGCGACCTATCTGACTACTGGCGAGATTGAAACGCGTGCATGGACAATTCATGAGGGAACCCCTGCTGCAGAAGCTGCTGGTAAAATTCACACCGATATCCAAAAGGGCTTCATTCGTGCTGAGGTGGTATCCTTTGAGGACATGGTCGCTTACAAGGGGCGTCAAGGCGCTCGCGAAGCTGGCAAGCTGCGTGTCGAAGGCCGCGACTACATTGTTAAGGACGGTGACGTTATCCTATTTCTGCATAATTAGGCTCTCACAATCGTTTCTTGGCGCGCAGCGCTTTGGAGTGCGCGTCGCTCGCGACCGCTTTGGATTTGGGCGAGCCTATTGAATCGCGCACCGTTCTACGGAGGCTGCACCCCCCCACAGTTACCCCTAGAGAGAAGGGTTACGTTTCTTGCAATGCCAACTTCGCCCAAATCCAAAGCGGTCGCGAGCGACACGCACTCCAAAGCGCTGCGCGCCTATTTATGACCGCACTCCAACCCAAAGCGCGGCGCGCCACGTGACGCGGCCTTTAATGATCCTTACCTAACATTTATCAGCTCTTAAAAGCATTCCCCTATGCTGGTGTGTTACAAGGAGTCGAAGCCTTGACGCTACTATCTTTAGAAGGGATGTCCTCATTTGTCCCGCTATTCGCTGTCGCGCCTGGGGTGCAGCGGCCGCTGGTTGTGGCTGTGCCACTGCTAAAAGTGCATCCCCTCAGTCAGGCAACTACGGTTACCTGCACGAAGCTATTTAAGGCCGGCAGAGTTTTCCTAGATATTAGGAAGCACTGGCAGAAAGGGGATCTTTCTCGCGTTGGCATGGGGATGATGCGTACTAGCGTGCTGATAGCGACAGTTGGCACGACTATCTTTGAACATTCTCTTCTAAATATTTTTGCGGTATCTGCGGCATTCGTCAAAGACATCGTCGGTTTTGCCACGGCATTATCCACACGCGATGAGCAAGCAATCAGGGATGCAGGGTGGGCGATAACAGGTTCAGGGCTGATGCTTGCATCGACTCTTTATGGAGCTCCAGAGGTGATCTTGGCATCGATGATCTTTGGGATCGTCTCGGAAGTCTATAAGTCAATCAAGCACTATAAGCAGGGCAAGTGGCTTGAGGCTACCGTCAGTGTTGTCTTGGCAATGGTCTTCGCGTACCAAACCAGCCAAACAGCTATGGAGGTTAGGGAGCGTTGGGCTGCAGTTCGTGAGGAGGCTATTCCCATTGCTAAAAGTGCTTCTATATCACCCAAATTCAAGGCTTTAGCCGAACGAATTGATAAGGGACAAGATGTAGAATTTCTTAAAGAGCATCCATTGGGTGATCTAGCTCAGGCTATCAAAGACCGTGGAGTATCCTTCGAGGTTCCTCAGATGGGTGTGATCGATTTTGGAGCACATACAAGCTATTTGGGAGGCAGTATTGTCAAGGGGTCCGTGATTAACTTGCGTGAACGTAACGTCGATGGCCATGAAATTTATGAACTGGCCTTTAACGTCAATCATGTTCATCGAGAAAAACTGAATAGTGCTCTGAAAGAATATCAAGGGACTTCCTCTGCATCCCTCAATAGCTTCGCGGATTCCAGAGGAGTGTGTGAGGGTGATCTTAGGTTAAGCCAGGCCCCATTTCAGTATTTGAAGCGTGTGGGAGAGCAGTACTTTACTTCGGAGTTATTCAAACTTGGCAATGCTCAGACCCTCACATGTAAAGGCGTCGGAAGTATCTCTGTGGGAGCATCACCTGAGGTGGTGTCTCTCTATGACCGTGTTGTTGTCCGTATCGATAAGAGCAGTCAATCCTCCCATATGCACTTCCTCCTGTCCCTATTTGGCTTGGATGGCGCTCTTAAGCCCTCCACACCACAGGAGCTTGATCGCCTCAAGATAGGACAGCTATTTCGCGCTTATTATCCGCAAGAAGCCACATCGTTAGAGCGATTGCCCTCTTTCTTTAAGTCGCCTTTAGAAGCTTTAAAGAAGACAATCATCGACAAAGTTCCTCAGATGGAGACAATCTTTAATGAAGAGCTTGCCAAGATGGTACCTCAAGAGCTCTTGCCAGGTAAAATACGCTATACCATTCCTAATCTGGCCCAAAAAGCCCAGGAGCTTGGCGCCAGAGCGTTGATGTCCGGAGTGGGTTATGGCGAGGCCGCATGTGAACGGGTGGCAGCGATCTTGAAGACAGGGGCTTTATCCAGCCAGGGACGTTATGAAGCGGGTCTATTTGTGCATGGATTAAGTTCTAATACCGATCATTTATTTGGAGGGGCAGACAGTGTTTTTACGCGGTTAGTGACGGATGCAGCAGCCCCCAATTTGGGACGCTACTCGTGGGCTGGAGATGTACAATTGATTTATTCCCTCAATGCATTGGATAGAGGGACCTATCAATACAATGAGGACTCTTTTGGAAGTCGAATGATGGCTAACGACAAATACAAAAGTCGTTCCTCTATTCTGGACTTTGTTCAGCAACAACAACAGAACATTTCCTATTCCAACGAGGTGATGTTGAAGGACTATGTTCCCCCTGAAGAGATCGTGGGCTGTGTTGTTAGTAACCAATCATTGAAGAATCAGCTCATCAATGCCCTAAAAAAGGTAGGGATCGTGCAGGAAATCGGCCGCAACCTGTTTGTTCGTGGGATTCCAGTAGACGATTTTATCCGTGTTGGGGGCTCGATAGGTGGCAAGATGCTTGCTCGAGCCATGGGGTGTTAATTTTGATGGCTCCCCGAGGGAAACCTGTTACTAAGAGCGATTAGATTTGACGCATTCGACCAACGCTAAATCTAACCGCTCAGTAGGAATGAATGGTCTTTATTCCGAATCGCTATCCTCGATCATGTTATCGTCGCAATCAGACAAAGCGCTTCGCGCCTAGTGACGATTATGATTCCAAAGCGTCCCCAACTCTTCACAATAACAAAAAATAGTACGTTGGATATAGAGATGAGGCATGATATAGATTGAGGGGGAATACTGGACCCACTTGCGTTCGTTCAACCCCGCGGCTTTGGCGCGGTCCAAATTCCAAATTTATGACCGAGCGTGGTATATCATTGCTATACAAGGGGATTATGGATTGGCCGGCACTTCTTCCTTCACAGCTTGACTACTGTCTTCACTTGCGGGGTGAAGAACAAATCATCTTTGCCTTAGCAGGGCATTCCGACGAGCATATTGTTTGGTTTTTCCAGGTTGCTAGCGACGACGAGACCTGGAGCATCGCCCATACCGACTTTATGGCGCAGCTGCTCGAATGGCTGACGAAGGAGTTTTCTTCAAAGCGTTTCAGTTTGGATCATAGCCAACGCGTAGCGGCAGCAATTCGCCGGCATCATACAATCCTTTTGCCTCTATTACCGCGGGATCTTCAATTCAACCTCACAGAATATTATCCCGGGGGCAATAGCCTTCTATGGGGTACTGCAAGTGAATATTTTCTGGCATTGATCGAAGCACAATATGTTCCGGAGCAGATTATTGAATTTGAATTTCCTGAGATTCCTATAGACATCTTTAAAGTCGTCGAAGAATTTGTGACCACTGACGCGGTGCAGGGTATCTGGCGAAGACCCTTGGACATGCTCATGCATATTCTTATGACCGCTGGACAGTGGCGCGTAAAGGGGTTGATTGAGTTAGGCTCGGAGGTTGTAGGGCGTTATGTCAACGCAGATACTGCAACAAACATTCTCAATGTAGCTCAGACCTATGTGCTGCCTCAGCTCAAAGAGGGCCTGTTGTATTATTCTTAACAGGATGTCTCTAGGGGCTACTTTTACTGGTGGTGGTGAGGCAGACCTAATCGTTACGATCGAAGAGATACAAAAGCCTACCATACCTTTGTTGATGGAGGTATCTAGCTCAATTACACATTTGATATTGAAAGGGCGAATCGGAGAGTCCCCACAAATTAAACAGCTTCTTCCCAAATGTCGCCGTCTCATGTCCTTTGCCCTATCTGACTCGAAGGGTTGTGACTTGAAAGTATTTTCACTGCTACCAAGATTGCGCGAGCTTATTCTGAGGGATTGTTCCTGGCTTCATGATCAACTAGCGATGGCTCTGCTGTCACACCTATCTGGATTCCGCATCCTGGATGTTAGTGAAAACTCCCAGCTTGCCTTTGCAGCTTTTCGTGCGATATCTCAGCAAGCAGATCTAGAAATTCTGAACTGTGTCTATTGTGCAGGTCTGGAGGATGGATTTCTCGAAAACATAGCACGAGGATGTCCGCATCTGCGAGAACTGCGGATTGCGTGGTGTAAAAAGCTCACAGATTCTAGTTTGAGGGCATTGGGGATTATTAGACCAACTCTGGAGCTGATCGACATATCCAACTGCACTAAGATCAGCGATGCTGGTATTCACGATATGGTGAGACCAAGCAACAAGCTGCAAAGTCTATCGATGCAGCACTTACCACTGGTCAGTGAAGAAGGTATTCTGCAGATACCTGCCTTATGCCAGACATTACGTTCGCTTGACATCACCTTGTGCAATATTAGTGAGGCCGGGGTTATGCTCCTGCGTGAGCGCTATCCGGCATTGCAGGTCATTAATAAATAATTGAGACGATTGACAAGCGAATTGCTGTTGACAACTACTTTAAAATCAAATATGTTATCATGTAAAAATATTTAAATAGATATGTAAAAATGATGTAAAGGGGATGGAAAATGGAAATTAACCAATCAAATGCTAATAGCGTCTTTAGCCTAGAGCATGTGGGTAAACTTAAAAATCTTTATCAAGCATGTAAAGATGAAGATGTCGTATTTGTTAAAAACATACTCAGTAGCATCGATTCCGGTTTATTTAATATAATAAAATCGAACCTTGGATGTTTACAGTTATCTAACAATGTAAATACATCAAAGCTTCATAAAAATCCGAAGCTACTTATTCAGGTAATTCAAAAACTTACAAGGGATTTACTAGATAGGCTGGATGAAGCAGCCAAGGAATTTGTGAAAACTAAATATTTTGAAAAAAATACGACAGTTATTAGAAACGATAGAAGTTTTGTTCCAAACGACTTGGATTTATTATTTCTCTCCACTGTTACAGCATCAGCTTACTCAGAAGCGATAAGAGATCTAGATGAATGGAGGAAACAGAATATACAGAACAAGAAATCGCCAATTTTAGTAAGAATCGCAATAAAAAAAATCGCCAATTTTTTGTTATCTAATGTAGAAACAGGATTTAAAATAAATCACCTAAAACTTAATGAACTACCCGTTTCCGTTTCTAATTTTACAGCAGCAAAATGTCAGGTAATAGATATTGTCAAGTTATGGAAAAGTAATAGATTGGATGAATTAAAAATTAAATATGGGGAGGAGGATCTGGATTGGAGCAACATATTACGATTGAGCAGAAGTCAAGAATTACGATTGAACGGAAGTCAAGAAACATTGACTCCTGGTTTCGAGCGGCTGGGGCAAATTCAGCAATTCGTGCAATCAGAGCCAGGTAAAGAACTGTTGAAGAAAAGTAATAAAAAATACGCAATTTCAGAGGTATCCGAAGAATTCATGAATTTGATGAATGATCCTTATAAGATATCCATAGTAATAGAAGATCTTAAAATTGATGATTTTCCTAATGTATGGAGTAATCAAATGTTTAATAAATTGAAGTATCTCGACCTTAAGGGAAACAAGCTTACTGAGCTCCCAGATGAAATTGGTCTATTACAAAACCTGACTTCAATTAACATGTCAGCAAATAAATTTCGATCAATTCCTATTTGCATTACAAAAATTCCAGCGCTGAAATATATATTATTAGAGTGGAATAGAAATCTTGAAAAAATACCGGAGCAGTTTTTTGAATTAACCAATCTTAAGAATTTGCGACTCGGAGACACTGGTATTAGCGAAATACCGGATAATATCAGTAAACTACAAAATTTAAGTGGTTTAGATCTCTCTCTAACGATGATCACTATTATCCCTGAGAGTGTGGGCAAGCTAAGTTGCCTAACCCAATTGGGTTTAGGAGGCGATGAGGAGAGTGGCGCTCAAATCAAAACTGTTTCTTATGAATACATATCCGAGAGTCTCTTCAGCCTGTCTAAAAAGTGTGTCATCGATTTCACAAATAGCAGTCTGCCGTCAGAGTTCCTAGAAATACTAAAAAATAGACATCAGGATCCGAACTATGACGGACCTACATTTCTTTATGATGATGGTTCGGACTTTGATGAAGAAAAGTTGGAAGGCTAGAATTTTAATAGGTCTTTAAGCGCCTTTTGGGCGGTTTTGACATCCTGGGCTAGCTGAGTTTTCAATTGTTCTAGACCATCAAATTGTTTTTCTGGTCTGAGAAATGTCCTGAGAGAGACCTCTATATCATGATCCTCAATACCCGGCAGGTGGTGGAAAAGGTATACTTCAAGAAGGACTTTGCTATCATCACGAACTGTGGGGGCGTGGCCGAGGTTGGCCACACCGCCAATCAACTGTTGGTTTTGTGTGGTAACCGTAACGGCATAAACACCGAGAGGGGGCAGGCAGAGAGACGATACATCGAGATTCAGAGTGGGAAATCCAATCGTTTTACCAAGGCCACGTCCAGGAAGTGCTTTGCCATAGAAGGAAGGCCAACGACCCAATAAGTGCTGAACTTGTTCTAGCTCGCCTTCTTGAAGGAGGCGTCTGATACGTGAGGAGCTGACAACCTCACCATTGATGGTGTGAGGTTCGATGTAATTCACTACAAAGCCACCATCTTTGGCTAGGCTCAAAATAGTCTCACGGTCACCTCGACGGTCCTTGCCGATGCGGGCGTCATGGCCAAGGATGAGATGGGATAGTGGAATATGTTCTTGAACGCTTTTCAGGAAGTCCGCTGGGGTTTGCAATGCAAACTCTGGTGTGAAGGCAAGGGTGACAATGAGGTCAGCCCCATAGGATGCAAGCAGTGAGTATTTATATTGCGAGGAGCAGAGGGGCTTCACAGAATTACTAGGACGTAATACAGTTGACGGATGATTAGAGAATGTAAGAACGACACATTGGCAGCGGTGTTGATTTGCTAGGGACCGTGCATGCTGCAAGATCTGCTGATGCCCACAGTGAACTCCGTCAAAATTGCCAATAGTGACAACCGCAGGTTTGTCCAGATGGGGAACGGTTTGGAGGCTTCTAGCGATATGTAGCGCTGTTGTTGACAAGTCGTCTCTCCGTTCGAGGATTTAGAAGTTAGAATTTTTACCGCCGAGGCGCCGAGACACCGAGATAGGAGAGAGAGGATTAGGAGAGAATGTCCCGTTTGTGGGGCCTTGGGCAAATCCTATCTAAGGGCTTTACAGAATCGTATTCCTGCGGGAACCCTTAGACAGAACTTTGTCCAGAGCTAGCAGTAACTGAACATTGTTTCCTAATCCTCTCTCTCTTCTATCTCTGTGTCTCGGCGTCTCGGCGGTAAAAATCCTAACTCCTAAATCCTGACCTCTCTTCCTCTCTTCATCCCTCTCTCCCTATTGTGTATCATGGATGGATGGCTTGTTCAATAGGGAATGATGCTGATAGGATGAGTGCGCCATCAATAGCTTGGTCTACCGAATAGGATCCACTTCGGGTCCGACGCAACGCTGATAGATGGCCACCACATTCAAGGACCCGGCCAAGATCATGAGCAATAGTCCTGATATAGGTCCCCTTGCTGCAAGCTATGCGTAGCTCTACAAACGGATATTCATAGCTAGTTAGCTCAATGTTCACGTTGATATGGACAGCCTCGCGCTCTACCACGATGCCTTTACGTGCCAGCTCATAGAGTTTGCGGCCTTTTTGCTTCTTCGCTGAATACATCGGAGGAACCTGCAGAATCTCCCCTTGGAACCCTTTCAATGCCTCTTGGAGCTGTTCTAGGGTAGGGATCTTATCCGAGGAGGCCGTGACTTCTCCTTCAGCATCATAGGTTGTTGTCTCACTGCCTAGTTGGATGGTGGCCAGGTATTCCTTGTCTTGGCAGAGTAACTTATCGGATAGACGAGTATAATCACGGCCTATAAGCATAATCATAAGACCACTAGCAAGCGGGTCTAGGGTACCGCAATGACCTATTTTGCGCACCCCGAGACGCTTTCTTAGCATGGCTACGAGATTAAACGATGTTTTCCCCACTGGCTTGTCAACTAGGAGAATGCCCTTAGGAAGATTGGTGTCGTTAGGGGACGGTTGGTGGTGAGGTGTCATCATCAGCGTTATGGGTCCTTTGTTGTTCCTCGGCGCTGATGTCAGACAAAAGCTTTTCGATACGCAGGTGGTGGCTCACACTGTCATCGAGGACGAATTTTAGGTTAGGAAATGTACGCATGACGACTTTTTTCGAGGCCACACTACCGATAAAGCCTGCAGCAGACTGAAGGGCATTCAGAGCTTCTTTGGTGTCAATCTTGTCACCAATGAAGCTAATAAATACCTTTGCAAAGTGGAGATCCTTGGTGATATCCACTCGGGTTACCGCTAGCAGGGTAGGGATCTTTGGATTACGAACTTCTCGTTGAATCACCTCAGCGATGACTTCTCGAAGTAGCGAATTAAGGCGAGCGGTGCGCTGTTTTGTCATGGGCTTCCTTTCTCTGAGGCAATGCTACAGTTCTTGGGTAATGTACATCACTTCATAGGCTTCTAAAATATCACCAACCTGGAACGTTTGGAAACCGGCCAAGACGATACCACATTCAAAACCTTTCTGCACATCTCGGACATCTTCGTTGATCCTACGGAGAGACGAGATACCGCCTTTCCAGATCGCTACGCCATCACGTATCACACGCATGCGGTTATTACGAGTAATGCTGCCTTCAACAACTTGACAGCCAGCAATATTACCAAGTTGTGACGATTTAAAGATGGCCTTGACTTCGGCTTTACCTTTGTCGTTCTCCTGCTCAATCTTGTCGAGTAGGGAAGTCATCACAGCTTTGATGTCATCGATTGCATGGAAGATAACGTCATGTTGCTTGACTTTCACGCCAAGTTGTTTCACGAGAGCTTCAGCATGGCTTTCAATTTGCGTGTGGAAACCGAGGACAACGGCTCCGGAAGTCGCTGCCATTTGTATGTCGGATTCGGAAATCTCACCTACGCCACTGAAAATGATGTTAAGGTCTACTTTGTTAGACTGAATTTTTTCCAATGCGACTCTAACAGCTTCCAGGGCTCCACGGACGTCAGCACGAAGGATGATGTTAAGGGTCTTCTTGACACCTTCAGCAGCCTTCAAGATGATGCCTTCCATGGTGATAGGCTTAGCTTGTTGAAGACGCACTTGCTGCTGTTCCTGTGAACGAGCTTCCGCGATAGAACGAGCTTCACGTTCATTAGCCACTACGATAAATTCTTGTCCGGCGGCAGGGAGGCCAGAGAGGCCCGTAATTTCGACTGGTGTCGAAGGGGGAGCCTCTAAAAGCTCCTTGCCAGCGTCGTTACGCATCGTTTTGATACGTCCCCAATACTGGTCGAATACGATGGCGTCACCATGGCGCAGTGTGCCGTTTTGTACCAATACGCTAGCAGTAGCACCGAGGCCTTTGTGCATCTCGACCTCAATAACAGCACCCCTGGCTCTCACATTAGGATTCGCTCTAAGTTCCAGTACTTCAGCTTGCAAGGCGAGCATTTCGAGTAGTGTCTGGATCCCTTCACCTGTGACGGCAGAGCAGTTGACTGTTATCGTTTGACCACCCCAAGCTTCGGGTAGTAGCTCTTGCTCGGCGAGCTGACGATAGACATTTTCCGCGTTGAAGTTGGGTTTATCACATTTGTTAAGGGCTACAACGATTGAGACCTTGGCTGCCTTAGCATGGTTAATCGCTTCGATGGTTTGGGTACGGATCCCTTCATCACCAGCTATGACCAACACCACGATATCTGTGATATCAGCGCCACGAGCACGCATCGCCGAGAAGGCTTCGTGACCGGGGGTGTCGATAACGGTAAGGTCTCCAATGGCCGTATGGCATTGGAAGGCCCCGATATGCTGGGTGATCGCTCCGGCTTCACCTGCCGCGCGGTTGGTTTTGCGGATAGCATCGATCAGACTAGTTTTGCCGTGGTCGACGTGACCCATAAAGGTAACTACTGGAGGCCGTAGGATTAGGCCTTCAGGGCCACTTCCTTGGATCTCTTCTCTAACAGTCTTATCGGTCACGCGGATACGCTCTTCTTCGCTGGTGTCAATAGTAATCGCGCAGCCAAACTCATCGCCCAGGAGTTGAATGGTGGTGGCGTCATCAAGATAACTGTTGATGGTTGCAGCAACCCCTTGGAGGAATAACTTTTCAATAAGCTGAGAAGCCTTGATCTTCATTTCACCCGCTAGATCCTTGAGGGTGATGGGAAGGCGAACCTTAAGAGTCGTCGGGCGTACAATCACTGGTTCGATGGTCTGACGACCACCTTTAGGACGACGTCGACGCCAATGCTGTTGTTCTTCATCGAGTCTGAGGCCCTGTCTGGCGCGGGAATCAAAGGTTGGGGCTCCCGTGCTGCGTACCTTGGTAGGCTTTACATCGCGGTATTCCTTGAACTTACCACCCTTGGCTTTTTTGCCTTCTTCGGAGTCTTCGCCTTCAACACCCTCTTTGGGTTTAGGCTTAGCTTTTTCCTGCGTATCACGAGTGGTCGCTTCAACAGAAGCCGCGCGGCGAGGAGCCTCAACTTTTGGTGGGGGAGCTTTGGGTAGGAGGTCGCGGATATGTCGACCTGTAGGACCTAAACGCTCTAGCTGCACAGTGGACGCTGGCGGTGTATAACGGGCTCGCTCGGATCTGGTGATCATTACAGGCGATGGAGCTGGCCTTTTGACAATCTGTTCTTCCACTGGTGGAGCTTGCGGAGGCGCTTCAATGACTTCTTCAACGATAGAAGCTTCTATAACGATTTCTTCGATCTCTGGAGCTTCCACAAAAGATGCTGGCTCGGAAACGGTTGGCTGAATGAACTCTTCCTCAACTTGCACAGCTTCGATAGGCGGTTGCTCAACTTCGAAGGAGTCGACGGCTTTCTGACCTTCTTCAGGCTCCGCAAAGGCCGAACGAGAACGTGCTCGTACTCGACGCGTCTTTGATTCGTTAGCAGCATCAGGTTCAGGAGTCACAGGAAGAGTAGCCTTTTTAGCTTTCGCTTTAACGGCTTTAA